>CALEMB010000038.1 GCA_937902805.1 uncultured Bacteroidales bacterium | reverse complement strand
CTGTCATGGCCGCGGCCAAGTGGTGCAAACTGTCAACAGTTTCTTTGGGCAGATGCAGACCGCCTCGGTGTGTCCTACCTGCGGCGGACGTGGCACTGTCATCAAGAAGAAATGCACCCACTGCAGCGGCGAGGGCATCGTGAAAGGTGATGAAATCATCGAAATCGACATCCCTGCCGGCGTGGGCGAAGGCATGCAGCTCACCGTGCGCGGCAAAGGCAACGCTGGACCGCACAACGGCGTGAATGGCGACCTCCTCGTCCTCATTGAGGAAGAGCCGCATCCCGACTTCGAGCGCGACGAGAGCACCTTGATCTACAACCTGTTTATCACCATCCCCGAGGCCATCATGGGAACGCAGGCCGAAGTGCCCACCGTCGACGGCAAGGTGAGGGTGAAAATCGCCCCTGGCACACAGAGCGGCAAGGTGCTGCGTCTGAGAGGAAAAGGCTTGCCCATCCTCAACGGCTACGGTAGCGGCGACATGCTCGTCAACGTCAACGTGTGGGTGCCTAAGAAAGTCAGCAAGGAAGAGGAACAGCTGTTGCAACAGCTCGCCCAATCGCCGAACTTCAAGCCCAACCCCACCGCTGAGGAAAGGAGTTTTTTCAGTAAGATAAAGGATTACTTTAATTGACGCGAGGCCATGGGCTTCTTTTCCAGCCGTCATTGCGGGCTTGACCCGCAATCTCCTGAACAAAAAGGGTACTCCTTCATGCTCAGGAGATGGCGGATGTTCCTCCGCCATGACGGTAAAAGGAAAAAGGGGCGTCCTTTATGGTCTTACGTTTATACTAACATAAAATGACAAAAATAACCGTTAACGAGGTCTCGAAGAAATACGCCGACCACGTCGCCTTAGACCGTATGTGCATTGACATCCCGGAGCATTGCATATACGGCCTTTTGGGTCCCAATGGTGCCGGCAAGACCACCCTCATCCGCATTCTCAACCAAATCACCGCCCCCGACTCGGGCAAAGTGCTGATTGGCGGAGAACCTTTGTGTCAGAAGCACATCGCCAACATCGGCTACCTGCCCGAGGAACGCGGCCTATACAAAAAGATGAAAGTCGGCGAGCAAGCCATCTACCTGGCGGAACTCAAAGGCATCAAGAAAGCCGAGGCACAGAAACGGCTGAAGGTGTGGTTCGACAAGTTCGAAATCAGCGGCTGGTGGGACAAGAAGGTGGAAGAGCTCTCGAAGGGCATGCAGCAGAAGGTGCAGTTCATCACCACCATCATCCACGAGCCCGACATCCTCATCTTCGACGAGCCTTTCAGCGGCTTCGACCCCATCAATGCCAACCTCTTGAAAGAGTCCATCCTCGAATTGAGGGACAAAGGCGCCATCATCCTGCTCTCGACGCACAACATGGCCTCCGTCGAGGAGCTGTGCGACAGCATCACATTAATTAATAATGGCCGCAGCATCCTGCAAGGGCGTGTCGGTGACATCAAACGACAACACGACACCAACAAGAGGGAAATCATCGTCCGCACCGACAACCCGCAGCCGATTTATGCCTTGGGCGACACCTATAATAATATAAAGGTGGAACCGACCGAGCAAGCCGACGAGATGAAGCTGACCACCTACAGCGAGTCGCCCAACGAATTGCTGAGCCAGCTGATGCAGATTGGGCAACTGGTCTCTTATAAAGAGGTGCTGCCCTCCATGAACGACATCTTCATCCAAGAAGTGCAATCCAAAAACCAAGCCTCATGAACAAGATCGGACTCATCATCAAGCGCGAATACCTGACGCGCGTGCGCAAGCGCAGCTTCCTCATCCTGACCTTCCTGGGGCCTATCCTCTTGGCGGCCATATACATCATTCCCATCATGCTCGCCCTCAACACGAGCACCGACCACCTGCGTGTGGCCGTCGTCGACGAGAGCCGTTGGTTTGAGGAGCGTTTCAACAACAACGAGCAACACACTTTCGTCACCATGCATGGCCAGCCTATCGACTCGGTCAAGGAAATGGTGAAAACGGGTGTGTTCGACATGGCACTTTATGTACCACCCACACAGCTCAACATCCCATCGAATGCCGTCGTCTATAGCATCCGGCAGGTGCCAATGGAGGTGGAGACTTACATCAGCAACGTGATGGAAAAGGAAATCGAAGACCAAAAACTGATGGCACAAGGTGTCGACCCCGAAATCGTCAGCGCGGTGAAGACTGATGTCAACCTGCAAATCATGCGGATGGACGAAAAAGGCAACGAGAAAGAAACCTTCACGCAGGTGCAGTTCATCCTTGGCATGGTCCTGGCCATGCTGGTCTACTTCTTCATCCTCGGTTTTGGCGGACAGGTGATGCAAGGTGTGGTGGAAGAGAAAAACAGCCGCATCATTGAGGTCATCATCAGCTCGGTGAAACCCTTCCAACTCATGATGGGCAAAATCATCGGCGTTTCGCTGGTGGCCCTCACCCAATTCTTGTTATGGATCCTGCTGACGGGTGTGCTCTATGTGGGCTTCTCGGCCTACATCGGCATCAGCCATCCCGACATGCTCTCGGCGGGAACTGTGATGAGCCAGGAAATCACCTCCAACAACATCCTGAACAACGAAAGCGTGCAGAACATCTTGCAAATCGTACAAAGCATCGACTTCGGCACCATCATCGTCAGCTTCCTGGTGTTCTTCATCTTGGGCTACCTGCTCTATGCCACCATCTTTGCCGCTATAGGTTCATTGGTCGACAACAACACTGACTCACAACAATTTACCTTGCCTGTCACCGTGCCGTTGATGGTCGCCATCATCAGTTCGTTCTATATCGTCAACAACCCTGACGGTGCCTTGTCGGTATGGCTTTCAATGATACCCTTCACCTCCCCCATCTCGATGATGGTCAGGGTACCTTTCGGCGTCCCAATCTGGCAGGTTGTGCTTTCGGCGGTCATCCTCGCCGCCACCTTCGTATTGATGACCTGGTTAGCGGCAAAAATCTACCGCACGGGCATCCTGATGTACGGAAAAAAACTTTCTTACAAGGAAATCTTCAAGTGGTTAAAATATAAATAATTGAATATCAGTTTTTTAATAATAAAAGCACAATTCAACGCAGAAAAGAAAAAATTGCTTAAAAAAAGTATTATTTGGGTATTCAAAAGAAAAATCCTATTTTTGCAGGCTCGTAATTGAGTAAAAAGGCTATTATTGGAAATATAATAAATTAAAAGTCAAATAATTAAATTAATTCTACAATGCAAAACAAAGGAGCAATCAGGACGATAGCCATTATCTTCGCGCTCATCTTCATCTACCAGCTTTCCTTCACCTTGGTGACCAGGCGTGTGGAAAAGAAGGCAGGGGAGTTTGCTGCTGCAGAGGCTACCAAACTTGCAAACGGAGACGAGTCCCAGTTCAACCTTCTCAAGGACGAGAAAGAAACTTACTATCTGGACTCGATGAGCAACGTGAACGTGTATAACTTGGGTTTCAAGAAGTACACCTATCGCGATGCTAAGGAAAGAGAAATCAACTTGGGTCTGGACTTGAAGGGCGGTATGAACGTCACCCTCGAAGTCTCAGTGAAAGACATCGTGAGAGCCTTGTCGGGCAACTCACAAGACCCCACCTTCTTGAAAGCCATGGATATGGCCACGCAAAGACAGGAAAAGAGCGAAGGCGACTTCGTCACCCTGTTTGGTCAAGCTTTCGAGGAAGTTGATCCCAACGCCAGACTTGCTTCCATTTTCCTCTATGAATTCAAAGACAAAGGCATCACCGTCAACTCAAGCAACAGCGACGTGCTGAAGGTCTTGAAGAGCGAGTGCGACGGTGCCGTCGACCGTTCCTACCAAATCCTGGGTACCCGTATCGACCGTTTCGGTGTGGCACAGCCCAACATCCAGAAGATGGAGAACTCGGGCCGCATCCTCGTCGAGTTGCCCGGTATCAAGGACCCGAAGCGTGTTCGTAAGCTCCTCCAAGGTACGGCACAACTTGAATTCTGGGAGACATACAACTTCTCCGAGATCCAGCAGTACCTGATGGAAGCCAACGCCAAGCTGGCTGAGACCCACAAGGCCAAGAGCGCTCTTGAGGAGACTGAAACCGAGCCTGCCACTGAGATTGTCGAAGCTGATAGCACTATCGTTACTGAAGCCGACAACAACGCCATGGCCGCTGCCGACAGCACTGCCAACGATGACCTCCTCGGTCAGCTCAACGAAAACAGCGAAGAAGAAGTGACGGAAGAAGAAAATCCCGACCAATTTGCCGAAAACAACCCGCTGTTCTCCAAACTCATGGTGATGAACAGCAACACGGCTCGCGTTGGTATGGCCCAGGTAAAAGACACCGCCGCCATCAACCAGATGCTGGCTGAGACCAGAAGCCTCTTCCCACGCAACCTGAAGCTGGCTTGGACCGTGAAGCCCGAAGTGCTCAATGGCAACGACGGCGAATCGGTTGAAGTACTCGACCTCGTGGCCCTGAAGATGTCGCGCGACAACACCTGCGCCCTCGGTGGTGAAGTCATTACCGACGCCCGTCAGGACTACGGCCAAGGCAACCAAGTGGAAGTCACCATCCAGATGAACCCCGAAGGTGCCAAGGCTTGGAAGCGCCTCACCGGCGAGAACATCGGCAAGCAAATCGCCATCGTCCTCGACGACTACGTCTACAGCTATCCTGTCGTCAACGGTGAAATCCCGAACGGTCGTTCGTCCATCAGCGGCGGCGGCATGACCATCGAAGAGGCCCAAGACTTGGCCAACATCCTGAAGGCCGGTAAGTTGCCCGCTCCCGCCAGAATCCTGGAAGAGCAAGTGGTTGGTCCTTCGCTGGGTAAGGAAGCCGTGCAAAAGGGTATGTGGTCAATGGTGTTCGCCTTCATCCTCGTGTTGGTCTACATGGTGTTCTTCTACAAGAAGGCCGGTCTCGTGGCTGATGTCGCCCTTATCGTCAACGTGTTCTTCCTGTTTGGTGTGCTGGCATGTCTCGGCTCTGTGCTGACCTTGCCTGGCATCGCAGGTATCGTGTTGACCTTGGGTATGGCTGTTGACTCGAACGTGATTATTTTCGAGCGTATCAAGGAAGAAATCAAGGCTGGCAAGGGCATCAAGCTCGCCATAGCCGACGGTTATAGAAACGCTTACTCCGCCATCATCGACGGTAACGTCACCACCTTGATCACTGGTATCATCCTTATCGTTTTGGGTACGGGTCCTGTCCACAGCTTCGCCGTCACCCTCTGCATCGGTATCTTGACCTCCTTGGCCACTTCTATCTTCATCTCGCGTTTGATCTTCGAACGTATGCTGGACAAGGAAAGAGAAATCAGCTTCAGCACAGAATGGACCCGCAACTTCTTGCAGGACAAGCACTACGACTTCATCGGCATCCGCAAGACCTCCTTCATCATCTGCGGCATCTTCTTGATTGTCAGCTTGGCTTCCCTCGGCTTCCGTGGCTTGAACCTTGGCATCGACTTCAAGGGTGGTCGTAACTATGTTGTCCAATTCGACAACCCGAGCATCAAGGTTGAAGACGTGCGTGAGGCCTTGGCCGAATCGAAGGTCGGTATCAACGCCGATGCCATCCATAAGGCACTCGAGATGAGAGAAGACCAAGAGGTTGAAAACTGGTCAACGCCTGAAGTGAAGACCTACGGTACTAACGGTCAAGTGAAGATCACGACCAAGTTCTTGATCAACAACGACAGCCCCGCCGTCGACAGCGTCATCCAAGTCATTCTCTATGAAAACTTGATGAGCCTCTACAACAACGACTTGACCATGACCCAGTTCTCTTCTGAGGACGAGACCGTGGGCATCCTGAGCACCCAGAAAGTCGGTGCCACCATCGCCAGCGACGTCACCCGCAAGTCCATCATCGCCATCATCGTGGCTTTGGCTTTGATGTTCTGCTACATCGCCGTCCGATTCAAGAAGTGGCAGTATGGTGTGTCTTCCATCATGGCCTTGACCCAAGACACCATCATCGTGTTGGGTATGTACTCGTTGTTCTACAACATCCTGCCCTTCACCATGGAAGTCGACCAGAGCTTCATCGCAGCCGTGCTGACCGTCATCGGTTACTCCATCAACGCTACGGTGGTTATCTTCGACCGTATCCGTGAGAACGTCAACCTGCATCCGAAGACCTCTTGGAAAGACAACATGAACAACGCTGTCAACAGCACCTTGACCCGTTCGTTCAACACCTCGGGTTCGACCTTGGTCGTGTTGCTCGCCATCTTCATCTTCGGCGGCGACACCATCCGTGGCTTCATCTTCGCCCTGTTGGTTGGTGTGCTGGCTGGTACCTTCTCGTCAGTGTTCCTGTCTTCGCCGTTCGCCTACGTCTTGATGAAGGGCGACAAGAAAGACAAGCAAATCGCTGAAGAAAACACCTCAAAGAAGAAATGATTGAAACATCATAATTAACCTTCTAAACTGCTTGCAAAGAATCCCGCTGGAAACGGCGGGATTTTTTTGTTGTTTCCTTTAAAGCATACCAAAAAACTATATCTTTGCATCATATTTTATTTATATGATAAAGAAAACCAAATTAAATCAATAAAATAAATAGATATGAGAAAACTATTACTTCTTGCTTTGATTTTGGCTACAAGTCTGTCTATGACGAGCAATCCCGTCAGCGACGCTACGGCATTACAACTCGCCAAAAACTTTTGGAAAGAAAACAACATTATGGGCGTCAGAAACGGCAAGGTATTTAAGGCACAAATGGACGAAGCCTGTTTCGTGAACGTTGCACCACAATGCGGCTATTCCGAGTTTTTCATTTTCAACAACACAAATGGGAAAGGATATGTCATCATCGCTGCCGACGATTGCGTAATGCCCATATTAGCTTACTCCTTTGAGAACAGTTTTGTGCCCGAAACCCTTCCTCCCAGTGTGAAAGCTTGGCTTGACGGTTATGCTGAACAAATCAGCATGGCAGTCAAGAGCAAGGCTACTGCCACGGCTGAGATTAAGGAGAATTGGGATTGCCTCTACCAAGGGAAAAGTCTCCCTGTGAAATCGGAAAAAGCAGTACAGCCTTTGGTTCAAACCCGATGGAACCAAAGTCCTTATTATAACGACAAATGCCCTTACGATTACAATGATGGCTCAAAGACGTTAACAGGCTGTGTTGCCACTGCTATGGCACAGATATTAAAGTATTGGTCCTATCCTACGCACGGTTACGGTTCCCATTCCTACGTCCCTTCGAGCCATCCGGAATACGGAACGCTCTATGTGGATTTCAGTGCTGTCAACTACCAATGGTCTAGTATGCCCAACTCCGTTAGCAGCACCAACAATGCTGTTGCCACTTTGATGTACCATTGTGGCGTCAGCGTCAACATGGATTATGGCATCAGTGGGAGTCCCGACTACGGCAGTTCCGCCTACATCATCGACAATGGAAACAATCGCCCTTGTGCCGAAATCGCCTTGAAGTCTTATTTCGACTACAAAAGTTCGTTGCGCAGTGTGATAAAATCCGATTACAGTGATTCCCAATGGATTAGCATTTTGAAAAACGAATTGGACAACGGTAGGCCTATGATGTATGGT
Organism: uncultured Bacteroidales bacterium; assembly: GCA_937902805.1. Taxonomy (GTDB): domain Bacteria; phylum Bacteroidota; class Bacteroidia; order Bacteroidales; family F082; genus Limimorpha. The sequence continues at coordinate 25,056 of CALEMB010000038.1, read as the reverse complement.
GGATTTGGGAATTCTGGAGGTCACGCATTCATCTGTGACGGTTATAACAACAACAACTATTTTCACTTCAACTGGGGATGGGGTGGCGCTTGTGACGACTATTTCTACATCAACAGCTTGAATCCTTCCTCGTCTGACTTCTCTTCCAACCAACAAGCCCTCATTGGCATCGAGCCTAAGCAAAACGGCGGTGGTGGAGGTGGTGGCGGAGGCGGAAGCACTGGAAACTTCAGCCTTGTGTATCACAGCAACTTAAGCATGGAATCATCAGAATATTGGTTTTATGACGACTTTTCTGTTTACGCAGAAATCCTAAATTCGGGCAACGGCAACTTCAACGGCTACATCGGTGCCGGCGTGTTCAGGAAAGACGAAAACGGCGAATTCCGTTTCCTTCGTGTCATGCAGTATTGGAACCGAACCTCAAATCCCGTGCTCCCCAATTACTATGTCTACGGCACTTTGGATTGCGAAGCGGGTCCCCCATACATCCCTGGCTCCTACGGTATTGCCATGTTGTATAGCATGGACTGTAACTTATGGAACTTTATCGAAGGAGGAGGGTATCATGACGCTTTCTTCGATATCGTTTACTCAACCACCATAGAGACCAACTCGAATTTCACCATAACAACAGGAGACTATCTATATTATGGCACTTCATCCACAGTCAATGTCGATTTATTGAACTCAGGAAACACGACTTTTTATGGGAAATTCAGGGTGAATCTGGCCAATGCAGACGGCTCGTGGGCACAGAACATCAAGATACTTAACTGCACCAACGGTTTGGAAGCCAACTATCACTACACCTACGGACTCGATTTCACGGGAGAAATCACAGTAGAGCCAGGCACCTACTACTTGGAATTGGCTTACCAGGAATCGGGTTCTTCTTCATGGTATTACGCTGGTGCATCACGATACCAAAATCCTGTGATTGTTGAAGTGGTGGCTCCCTCTGTTTCCATGGATCCATATGAATCCAACAATACAGCCAGCACTGCCTATCTACTGCCTTGCAATTTCTCCGGAAATTCAGGTTCGGTCAGCACGACTGGATCCAACCTCCACGACAGCAACGACATCGACTATTACAAGATCCAATTCAATCCGGGCAAAAACTACACTATCACTCCACGATTGAATGACTCATACAACAGCAACAATGGCATCTATTATACCGTTGACGCCCAGTTCGCCTACTCCACCGATGGGAGAAACTGGTCGGAGTTTTTCGATGACGAGACATCAAGCATATCAGTTTCAGGAGGCAGCACCTTGTATTTCTGCGTCAAACCCTATTTTGAAGGCAAGATGGGCACTTATCTACTCAATATTGGAATTACCGTCGGAGTAGGCATAGACGAATTCGATGAAACAAGTGTCTGCGTCTATCCGAATCCCGTCAAAGGATGCCTAAATGTCAACTGCGGGGAGTCTAATAAAATCTGTTTATACAACGCTCTCGGAGTGCTGGTCGAGTCTCTTGATACCGAAGGTAAAGACTCAGTCCAACTTGATATGTCCGACTTGCCTAGTGGAACTTATTTCCTCCAAGTTCTTGGCAACCGTAATGCCATAACGAAAAAAGTGATCAAAATCGAATGATGATGGCAAAAAAAATGCCTACTGCAATATCCCGCTGGAAACGGCGGGATTTTTTTGTTTCCAAATCCGACTCCGTTTCACGGAATTGTTGTATCTTTGTAGTTTGATTTAAACTGCAATAAAAACGCCCATTCTGCGTTTACAACAAAGAGAAATTATGTCTATGAAAAGATACCTCCTTATCATGATGTCGGCGCTGTTCATCTTCATGGGTAGCGACCTCTACGCACAAAGAAGAAACCCGGCCAAAAACGCTGACCTAGCCTTCGGCCGCAAGCAGTACACCGAGGCTGCCGACCGCTATAAGAAAGCCTACCGCAAGGTGCGCCGCAACAAAGACGAACGCAACCGCATCAGCTTCCAAATGGCTGAATGCTACCGTCTTATCGGCCTCACCAAACGCGCTGAGCCTTACTACAAGCGCATACTGAAGTCCGATTACCCCAACACCCATCCCGAGGTATACCTCAATCTCGCCGAGACATACAAGATAAATGAGAAATACAAGGACGCTATCGAGATGTACGAAATCTACATCCAAAAGGTGCCAGACGACCCGAGAGGACCATTGGGCCTTGAGACCACACAACTCATCGTGGAATGGAAGGAAAATCCATCGAAATACCAACTCACCGAATTGAAGAAGGTGAACTCCACCAAGGACTCCGACTATTGCGCCGCCTGGCTGGGCAACAACTATAACGAAATCATCTTCACCTCCACCCGCGACGCCTCCACCGGTAAGGAAAAAGACGGCATCACAGGACAGGAATTCGCCGACTTCTTCACCTCTAAGCAAGACCGCAAAGGCGACTGGAGCACGCCCGTCCTCGCCGATGAGAACGAGAACATCAACACCGTCGCCAGCGAAGGCACACCATTCATGAACTCGAACTACACCAAGATTTACTTCACACGCTGCCAGAATGGCGCCCACAAAAAAAACGGCTGCCAAATCATGGTGGCTGGCAAAAGCGGCGGCAACTTCTCAGAGGCACGCCCCGTTGAGATTGCAGGTGTCGACACCCTGGACATCGTAGGCCACCCTACCCTCTCCAGCGACGAACGTATCATGTACTTCGCTGCCGAACGCAAAGGCGGCTTCGGCGAAAAAGACATCTGGGTGGCCATGCGCGACAACCCCAACGAGTCCTTCAAGTTCCCCTTCAACCTCGGCGATCGCATCAACACCGCCGGCAACGAGGTGTTCCCCTTCTTGAGGTACGACACCGTGTTGTATTTCGCCTCCGACGGCCATGGCGGCATGGGTGGCCTTGACATCTTCGTCAGCACCATCGACACCGCTGGCAACTGGGGCGAGCCACGCAACCTGAAATACCCCATCAACTCGACAGGCGACGACTTCGGCATCATCTTCCACCCCACCGAGGAACGTGGTTTCATCTCGTCGAACCGTGGCAACACTCGTGGCCTCGATAACATCTATTACTTTGAGGAGCCACCCATCCTGTTCACCTTCTCGGGCACCGTCAAAGATGCCAAGACCAAGCAGCTCGTCGACAACGCCTCCGTGCGCCTCATCGGCAGCGATGGCTCCAACATTTCGACCCGCACCAACGAAAATGGCTACTTCAACTTCAGTGAGAGCCAGGTGAACAAGAACACGACCTACGACATCACCATCGATAAGGACAACTACTTCACCTTGGCCGCGCAAGAGACCACCGTTGGCTTGGAGTTCAGCAAGGACATCGTGAAGGACTACGACATCGAGCCTATTCCGCAGGAGCCTATCATGCTGCCCGATATCCTCTACGACCTGGGCAAATGGGACCTCAAGCCGCAGTTTGAAGACTCGCTGCAAGGCCTGATTGAAACCCTGCAAATCAACCCGACCATCACCATCGAGTTGGCATCCCATACCGACAGCCGTGATACCGATGAGCACAACGACATCCTGTCGCAAAGACGTGCCCAAAGCGTCGTCGATTACCTCATCATCCGTGGCATCGACCCGCTGCGTTTGACCGCCAAGGGTTATGGTGAACACGTGCCGCGCACCATCACGAACGACATCACCGTGAAGGGCTACACCTTCAAGGCAGGCACGAGACTCACCGAAGACTTCATCAACTCGCTGCCCAACACCGAAGTGAAAGAAGCCGCCCACCAGATGAACCGCCGCACCGAGTTCCGCATCCTGAGCAAGGACTTCGTGCCACGCACCGAAATCGCCGAAGGCGGCACCGTCAACATCGCCATCAACCCAGAAGAGGAACAGAGCCTGACCTTCACCGTCGACAAGAAGGGTTACTTCAACTTCGTCGCCAACATTGACGGCTACAGTGAGCCTGTGACCTACAGTCAAAACGCCGACTTCTGCGTCTCCGAAACCTACGCGCTGGATATGCTTAAGAACGGGCGTATCTCTGCCGACAACTTCAAGGGTGACGTGGACAAGATCTTCACCACAGGTGGCATCGCTAACGACGCTGTCTTCACCATCAGGGAAGTGAGAATCGCCGGACGCTCCATCTACAACGTAGAGTGCAAGGTGGTGAGCAGAATGATTGAAAGATGGGTCATCGGACAAAAGACCATGAAGCAACTCGGCAACTTCGAGTTTGATACCAAGACACAAAAATTGAACTTCAAATAAAAGCGGCGTTTCGACAGGCTCAACGACCGCGGGTCCCTGAGCTTGTCGAAGGGCCCCACCAACATACATCATGGACAATCGTTACAGTCAACGCGGCGTTTCCGCCGAAAAAGAAGACATCCACAACGCCATCAAGAACCTCGACAAGGGTTTGTATCCCAATGCTTTCTGCAAAATCATCCCCGACATCCTCGGTGGTGACCCGAATTATTGCAACATCATGCATGCTGACGGTGCGGGAACAAAATCCTCATTGGCCTACCTTTATTGGAAAGAGACGGGCGACATGAGCGTGTGGGAAGGCGTAGCGCAGGATGCTGTGGTGATGAACACCGACGACCTCATCTGCGTGGGTGCCACCGACAACATGCTCCTCTCATCCACCATCGGGCGCAACAAGAGCCTGATTCCTGGCGAGGTGATTTCCGCCTTGATTAACGGAACAGAGCATTTCTTGCAGAAACTCCGTGACTTGGGCATCGGCATCTACCTCACTGGTGGCGAGACCGCCGATGTGGGCGACCTCGTTCGCACCGTCATCGTCGACAGCACCGTGACCACAAGAATCAAGCGCGACGAGGTGATTGAAAACAATTTGCAGCCCGGCGACGTCATCGTGGCCTTCGCTTCCTACGGACAAGCCACCTACGAGGACAGCTACAACGGTGGCATGGGCAGCAACGGCCTCACCTCGGCCCGCCACGACATGCTGAACCATTATCTGGCTGAGAAATACGACGAGAGCTATGACCACAGCATTCCCGAAGACTTGGTTTATTCCGGCCCGCACAAACTCACCGACCCGACAGAAGTTCCTGGCGTTGATGTGGGCAAACTCATCCTCTCACCCACCCGCACCTATGCCCCGCTGATGATCCCGATTCTGAAGGAGTTCCGTAAGCAAATCCACGGTATCATCCATTGCAGCGGTGGTGCACAGACCAAAGTGCTGCATTTCGTTGACAAACTGCACATTGTGAAGGACAACATGCTGGCCTTGCCGCCCTTGTTCAAGATGATTCAAGCCGCCTCGGGCACCGACTGGCACGAGATGTACAAGGTCTTCAACATGGGCCACCGTTTGGAAATCTACACCAACGAAAAGGCTGCCAATGAAATGATTGCCATTGCCACGCAGTTTAATATTGACAGCCAAATTGTTGGACATGTGGAGGCTTCGGAACAAAAGAGATTGACGATTAAGAGCGAGTTTGGTACGTATGAGTATTGAACCATGGACATCACCGAAAAACTCGAAACAATAAAGCACCGCTGGGAGGAAATGGGCGAACAGCTCGCCGACCCTGCCGTGGCTTCCGACATGAAAAAGTTCGTGAAGCTCAACAAGGACTATAAGGACTTGGAGCCTATCGTCATGGCCTTCAAGGAATACAAGACCTTGAAAGCCAATGTAGAAGAAGCCAAGGAAATCCTGGCCACGGAAAAGGACGAGGAGATGCGCAAGATGGCCCAAGAGGAGTTGGACACTGCCCAAACGCGCATCGAGCAGTTGGAGCAGGACATCCGCGTGATGATGATTCCCAAAGACCCACAAGACAGCAAGAACGCCATTATGGAAATCCGTGCGGGTACGGGCGGCGACGAAGCCTGCCTCTTTGCCGGCGATTTGTTCCGCATGTACAGCAAATTCTGCGAAAACCGTGGCTGGAAGGTCGAAGTGACCTCCATCAGCGAAGGCGCGAGCGGCGGCTACAAGGAAATCGACTTCACCGTGACGGGCAATGGCTGCTACGGCATCTTGAAATTCGAGTCAGGTGTACACCGCGTGCAGCGTGTGCCCAAGACCGAGACCCAGGGCCGCATCCACACCTCTGCCGCTTCGGTGGCCGTTTTGCCCGAGGCCGAGGAGTTTGACGTGGAAATCAACGAGGGCGAAATCAAGTGGGACACCTTCCGCTCGAGCGGCGCTGGCGGACAGAACGTGAACAAAGTGGAATCGGGCGTGCGCCTACGTTATATGTGGAAGAACCCCAACACAGGCGAGATGCAGGAGATCCTCATTGAGTGTACCGAGACCCGCGACCAACCCAAGAACCGTGAACGCGCCTTGGCACGACTGCGCACCCGAATCTACGACATGGAGTACGAGAAATACATCAGCGACATTTCTGCCAAGCGCAAGACCATGGTCTCGACCGGCGACCGCTCGGCGAAGATTCGCACCTATAATTACCCTCAAGGGCGTGTCACCGACCACCGCGTAGAAGGCTTGACGGTCTACAACCTCGCCGCCGTCATGGATGGCGACTTGGATGAGATCATCAATCGCTTACAAATGGCAGAAAATGCTGAACGCTTAAAAGAAAACATAGAATCATGAACACCATTGACACGAGACTTCGAGACACGAGACGCGAGACTTTTTTGTCCCGTGTCCCTCAGTCCCGTGTCCCGCGTCAATTATAATACTATGAATAAACACCAGTTATTTGAACAAATCAAGAAAAAGCAGTCGTTCCTCTGTGTCGGCCTTGACACCGACATCAACAAGATTCCGCAGGAACTCTTGGCTATGGACGACCCCATTTTCGAATTCAACAAACAGATTATCAACAAGACCGCCCCTTACGCGGTGGCTTATAAGCCCAACACTGCTTTCTACGAAGTGTACGGAGCCAAAGGCTGGCAGAGTTTGGAGCGCACCATCCAATACATCAAAAACAATCACCCTGACATCTTCATCATCGCGGATGCCAAGCGTGGCGACATCGGCAACACCTCGGCCAACTACGCCAAGGCCTTTTTCAATACCTTGAAAGCCGATGCCCTGACGGTGGCTCCCTACATGGGCAAGGACTCCGTGGAGCCTTTCCTCAACTTCGAGGACAAATGGGTCATCCTTCTGGCCTTAACTTCCAACAAAGGTTCCCTGGACTTCCAATACCTGAATGTCGGTGAAAGGATGCTGCACCAGCAAGTGCTGAAGACTGCCACCACTTGGGCCTCATCTGAAAAGATGATGTTTGTAGTTGGTGCCACCCATCCCGAAGAGTTGGGCGAAATCCGCAAGATGCTGCCCGACTATTTCTTCCTCGTGCCAGGCGTGGGTGCCCAGGGCGGTGACTTGCAAGCCGTGGCGCATAACGGATTGAATGACGAATGCGGCCTCTTGGTCAATTCGTCGAGAGGAATTATTTATGCTTCGAATGGCAGCGATTTTGCCGTAAGAGCTGGAGAGGAGGCGCAAAAGCTGCAAGTGCAGATGTCGCGCCTCCTGTAAGCAATTATTCTACCACGATTTTTTGCACTCGCGTTCCGTTGGCGTCAATCAACCGCAACACGTAAACACTTGGCTTCAATCCCACTGTTGAGATGCTGTGTACGTCATCCTTGCTGATTATGACACGACCCGTCATGTCAAGCAACTGAACAGTTCCTTCGCCATTGATGATAATCTCGCCGTTGCTGATGAAAGCGAAGTCTTCGTCATCCTTGTTGTCGTTTGTTTTGGCACTGAACACCAAAAGGAATCGACTCTCGTAGTCGCTGTGCTTGGCATGAAAAGCATATTGCGGGTTAGCAATGACGTCAACATCGTCGCCAGTGATATGGTCTATCAGATGCAGGTAACCCATTTCCACGTCCACGACATTGAAACAGAGGGTGTATTGACCGTCCTGGTAGGCCTTGAAGTTGACCGGCATTTGGCCTTGGGCTTCGGCACTCGAAATGGCATATTCCTCGCCGCCTTTCGGAATATAGATGTTTGCGTTTGAGTTGCCGAAATAGAACTTCTCAAGCTCGTTATCCTCGTTGAAGCTAACGATGGCGTTGTCGATGGTCACAGCCTCGCCTCGGGTAGTGACAGCTTGGGCGAGAACCAATTCGATGTTGCCGTTGTTGGCTGAGCCACAAGGAGTCTCATCATAGAATTTAACGGTACCACTCTCCGCTGCCTTGATGACAATACCAGTACAAGGCTCAACAGCTGTTGAAGTAGCAACCGTATTGGCCGTAATACCTGTACCTTCTGCGTTCATGGCATAGTAAGGAACATTGGCGTAAGCATCAAATGTGTATGGATTGCCCACGAGGTTCCAGCCAGCAGAAACTGGAATCTCATAATCTGCATCGTAAGGCTTGATGGTACCTGCGAACGAAAGGGTGACATTGTTGCTATTGGCATAGAGATAGCCTTGGCCGTTGACCAGCACAAAGCCGTCCGTATGTTGGTGATAATTCTCCCAATCTGTGTTGTTAAGCCTGTAAAGGTCGTATGAATAAGGGGTCGAGACCTCAGCAGTGAGCATGTCGGTGACGTCATTTGGTGAAAGTGTGCTGCTATTGATTGGTGATGCGATAAAGTTCCAACCGCCAACTGGATCAGTTGTCCAAGCGTCAATACTCTTCTTCACCGTGGCTTGCACAGCGTTGGTAGTGATAAGCTGTCCGCCGTCTTCCACCACTATCTGCGATGGCAAAGTGGCATCAATACTTCCAGTCACCCTCAGCGTCTTGCCTTCAGGAATGGTAAGCACATAAGCATCCGAGGCAAAATACACGTCGGCAACGGTGACATCGTCAGTAAGTACGTAGTTAGCATCCACATAAACAGCGTCAGTTGCCGTTGGAGCTGACCAATCGGAAGTCTTCACCGACACGATTTTGCTGAAACTGCTCCACCCTGAGGCGGCTTTATAAGCAGCAACCGAACCTTTCGGAACATACACTGGGATGGTCGTGCTTACATTCTGGAAGCAATTGTTGCCCAGCGTAGGAGGTGTAATGCATTCAGAGACAATATATGTCAAGCCAGTACAACCTCTGAATGCCTCTTGACCAATTGCCGACACCAAACTTGGAATTGTTATCGAAACAAGTTTTGAACAAGCCGAAAATGCATAATTGCCTATTGAAGTGATTGTATTTGGCAATGTAACGGTGGTAAATTTACTACTACTACCAGAAAACGCCGAAACTCCAATTGCAGTAAGGCCTGTAAAAAACCTTAATTCATTGAAGGTTTCAATCTTTGTATTATATTTGAAGTAAGGCGATATACTACCATCTAAAACTGTTACATTAACAGCTTCCTGTACACTCAATTCCCCATCGCCATTGGCATCCCAGTTTGCTAAGCAAATGCGTTTGGCTTCATTATCATCAAACACAATCATATTCGCTGCCCTAAAGTTTGCCACTACGGTCACATCTTCTGTCACAGTAAACGAATACGCCTCATTGATAGAGACCGTTTCACCACCTATCGTCCATTTGTTGAACGCATAGTCTTCGGCAGGCGTGGCGGTCAAAGTGCAGGTGCTGCCATAAGTATAATCTCCCGCTCCTGTCACAGTGCCGGAATTATCTGGATTTATGCTAACGCTCACCGTACTCGGAGCAGCGAAAACAGCCACCAACGACACATTGCTTTTTACGGTAAAGGTATAAGTAGCGTCATAAGACATGATTTTGCCGTTCTTGGTCCAGTATCTGAACACATAGCTGCTATTCGGGTTTGCTTTCAAAGTGCATTCGGCACCATCATTAAACGAGGCAGACACAAACGTATTGTCCGAGCCGTCCGTTACAAACCCTGATTCACTCGGATTCACGGAGGCACTTACAGTATAAACGCCCGTGTGTTCACTCTTGTTGACGATGATCTTGTTCTTTTGCTTTGCCCTTAAACCAGTAACTCCCGACATGTTATTGGGATCGAATTCAGTATCTTGTGCTTTATATAAGGATGAATTATTACTTGTAGCAAACGTTTTGAATTCATGTCTGGTCCCAGTGCTTCCTGTTCTATCAACAATTATCAAAGCCAGATTACTTGTGCTGTCATAGGCAAATGTATTGTCCAGATTTATGGTTGTCCAAGTCCCGTACTCAAATGTCACTGAGCCGTTGAAAACCAAATCTTCCAGTGCTATTTCAGTAATCCAATCGCTTGTGCTTGCAAATGCTGTTTTATCAGTGGTCTTAATATAGATATCCAGATTACGGGTAATATCGTTCAAATTACTACCATATCCGACATTATACAATGCTATACTGTTGATGTCTCCAGCCTCTCCAAGTTCCGCCGCTGTATAAATTTGTTCTGTTATGGAATACTTAAATAAGCTATTAGTTGGAATGGCATTGCTGGCTGTATTATTATTATCACCAACATACTGTCCTTCAAGTGGAATGAAATGGGCCGTGTAAGTGCCAGGTCCTGTAACCGAGAATGTGTATGGATTATTGCACGACACTATCTCATTGTTCTTGGTCCAGTTTTCGAAGATATAACCTGAATTGGGCGTTGCCGTTAAAGTACATGAGGCATTGTAACCGTATGTGCCACCTCCATTAACCGTGCCTGCTGTTTCATTCGAGGTTTCAACAGTAATTGGGAAACCATCCAAGAACACAGCCTGAAGGTTGCGATTGTATTTGATGTTGAAGGTATAATCCGCATTTTCAGAAACAATCACGCCGTCTTCAGTCCAATAACAGAAATAGTAGCCGTTAGTGGTTGCTTCAGCGTGAACCGTAACACTTGTGCCGTGAGTGAAAGTACCACTACCCGACACCGTGCCGTGTTCATTATTACGCGACAAAGTGACAGCATGAGTTGTTGTGGTTCCGCTTGGGTGTATATTGAAAATGGCGTAGTTCTGGGCGTTATATCCCGTAGAACCATAGTTCAATGCGCCAATTGCATAGTAGTTGTTTTGGTTACCGCTATAGCCCCAGTTGATATGGAAATAATCGTTGGAATCATAGCCGTCACACACAAACGCATGAGCACCACTCGACGATGAGCCACCATAAAACACAGGATAGCCATGGTCGAGGCTTGAGCGAAGCTTGGCCTTCCACATCGCGACGCCCCCTTCTTGGAAGGAAAGGCCTTCCATCTCCATTTCATCGGAATAGCCGAAATTGTTTTTTAAAGCGCCTTCAGGATTGCTCACATCGGCCGACGAGCCGCTTGTACTGTATGTTGTGTTAACCGACACGCCCGCATGAAATACCAGCGTAGCCACAGCAGTGATTTGGTCTTCTGTGATTCCATCCAACAAATCGCCATTCACATCAGTCAATGCAACTGGCATATTATCCCAAGCATAGGTGGTTTGGCTAAAATCCAACACATTATCAGGATTGTTATATGGTGGCAATTGATGAGATCCGTACCCCTGGACAGGATGATTCCATTTGCGCATAATCTGGCTCATGGCGCAGGCCACACAGCCAGCGTATGTATGATCACCAAGTAGCGGAGCGCTGGTTTCTGGGCAAAGATTATTATAATAACGGTCTTGATTCCATGTGATATCACCCAAAAGTGGCGACACGATAACGTTACGGGTTCTGTTTTCATTCAACCTTCCTGTCGCCTTCACCAACTCCCATTGTTTTGCGGTCTTTTCAAAATCAACGTTTTGTCCCTCCACTCCAAACTGTATCTGCTTGGCATAGTCCTGCAGCCACCATTCCATGTTTTCGGGGATGTCGTCGACATTGAACGGGCCCTCGTCGGAATAGCCGAGAATAGGCATCGCCACATCCTGTGCGGAAACGATGACAAAGCCATTCAATGAGCTGAACACATAGAAAGCAGCATCACCATTGTCCATGCGGTAGGTCTTGGCAAGCGTCAAATCAGCGGTAGAGGCTCTCATTCCGACAGAAGCGGTCAAAAACTTAGCACCGATTTCTTTGGCACTATTCTGGTCAACAGGATTGGCATTTGCAACAAACAATGCCGCAAACAATAAACAAAGGAGTAATGCTGTCTTTTTCATAAGGAGAAGTTTATTTTCATTTTGACACACCTTCTTTTTCGTTTCGTTCGGTTGGCTGATTAACGGGCCACTGAGAAGGTGTGGTTCTCCATGGTGCCGTCGTTGGCATAGATGCGGACGATGTAGAGTCCGTTGCTGAGGCTTTCGGTGTTGAGTTGCACCGCATTGCCGTTAACTTCACGCATCATGATGCGTTGTCCGACAGTGTTGTAAACCTCGACACTCGCCATGTCTTCGCCTTCGATGTTCAGCACACCCATGGTCGGGTTAGGATAGATTTTCACCGATTGTTCGTTCTCGATGACACCCACCGTTGATTTGACGGAGAGCAGATGGGAAACCTCTGCGCCGAAGTCACCATTGTTGCTGTCTCCAAAGAGCACGTGGTTGTGGCTGTCCCTAACAATATAATAGCCATTGCCACTGGTGCAACAAATACCATCACCCATGGAATCGCGGATGGTGAACCTCACGCATTCGTTAACGGGGACCACAACGTTCTCAACATGGATTTGTGTTGCATTATTACCAGCCAACAGTGGATAAGGGCCTCCAGAAGCCAAGACCGTGCCATCGGCAGTCGTAAACGACCATGTAATTTGATTGCCAAACTTGTCTTGGGTCAGCAACAGTTTCAGTGTTTCCTGTTCGCCTTCAATCTCAAGGTCAGACCATTCTATGCAATTGATGGCTTCCGTATAGGTATAAGGGCACGGCTCGCCGTTGGCTTCCGTAATTGAAATCACCAAATCGTTGATGCCGAATGGTGCCGTCACCGGAATAGCGATTCTTTCCCTGGAGAAGGGCGGGAGCTCACCTTCCCAATTTTCAGTGTAAGTCTCGTCACCATACTGCATGGCAATGGTCATCGAGTTGATGGTTGACGTACCAATGTTTTGGATGCTGATGTCTGCCTTTTTCGACTGCGAGCACTCATACAAACCTTCCATTTCAACACCTGCAACGATAGGATAGATAGGTTCATCGACACCTTGGATGTATTCAAGTTCACATGCGTTCAAAATGGGACGTGTAGCGGTATAATAATAATGTTGTCCTTGATACAACTCCTCATAAGTTTGTGAACGTTCGGAAACCCAAGCGAGGAAAGTGATGTTGTCGAAGTCGACATTAACACCATTAGGATTGCCGATCGTTTCAGGAATCTGGTATTCGTAGGTCCTAGTAATCAGCGTGCCTTGCGTGGTAGGTGCAATGGCGTCGCCCCATGTGCTGGTAATTACATCGCGGAGGATGTGCATGTGTACATATTGGTTGCCAATCATCTGATCGGGATTCCATGTCGAGCCACCCGATTGCGACCCAAGGATGCTATCCTGCAACATGGCGACAGTCAGGAAGTTTTCGTCAGCGCTACTGTTGCCAGTATAATACACCTCGACGGTAATCGTAGCCAAGCGCGTCATAGGATTAACAATGGCGACGCCCGCAACATTGCACTCTGCCGCTTGATTCATCTGTTGATTGGCAAGCGATTCCCATGCGCCACGACTCTGTCCAGCTGGAGTGGATCTGTTGACCACACCCGTAGGATAGCCATCGATTGAGAAACCGCCCGCCAATGCCGTTCCGTCAGTGGTGTTAAAATTAGGGTACGATGTCGGGGCATAACCTCCTGCATGAACGTTGATCGCCCAAAAACGGCCCGGATTATCAGCCGATATTTGATTGGCAATGGCATGCCCATCAGGGCAATATTGACAATTACGCCCCGTAAACTCTTCAAGAATCACATTTCGGTGAGCTGGTGTTGTAGAAACATACATCTGGGCTTTCAGCGAAAAAGAGAAAGCCAATAATGCCATAATGGCCAAAGTAAGTTTTTTCATAGTGCTATGTTTTATGTTGATTGTTATCGTTTTCCGCCACAAAAATACATATTAATCAAAAAAATGCGCCACTTTGTGACGCATTTTTTTCATTCTTTTTACCAGCGGAGCCTTGATTAGATGCCTTCGATAATGGTAATCCAACCGAAATCGTCAGGCTCGGTACCGTATTGGATGCCACGGAGCTTGTTGTAAAGCTTCTCGCTCCACGGACCGGGTTTGCCATCGCCAAACTGGTATGACTTGCCCGTTTCGGGGTCGTCGATACGCGAGATGGGGCTGATGACGGCAGCGGTGCCGCATGCGCCAGCCTCTTCGAAAGTGGACAGTTCCTCTTCGGCAATGGGACGACGTTCGACCTTCATACCCAGGCTCTCAGCGATTTGGATGAGGCTCTTGTTGGTGATAGAAGGCAGGATGGACGACGACTGAGGCGTGATGTAGGTGTTGTTCTTGATACCGAAGAAGTTGGCAGCGCCAGCCTCATCGATGTATTTCTTCTCCTTGGCATCGAGATAGAACTCGCAGGCATATTCGCCACCGTGGCAAGCCTCAACGTGGGCACGCATGGAAGCGGCATAGTTGCCACCCACCTTATAAATACCCGTGCCGAGCGGGGCCGAACGGTCGTACTTACGCGTGATGACGTAGGGGTTGGCCATAAAGCCGCCCTTGAAGTAAGGACCGACGGGGGTCACGAAGACCACGAACAAATACTCGGAAGCAGGCTTCACACCCACCTGTGCGCCCATACCAATCAGCATAGGACGGATGTAGAGAGAAGCTCCCGTTTCATAAGGAGGAATGAACTCGGAATTGAGCTTCACCACCTTGATGATGGCTTCTTCGAACTTCTCCAGAGGAAGTTTGGCCATCATAATGCCGTCGCATGAGGACTGCAAACGCTTGCCGTTCTCGTCGAGGCGGAAAATACGCACCTTGCCATCCTTGCCACGGAAAGCCTTCAGACCTTCAAAAGCCTCCTGACCGTAGTGCAGGCAGGTGGCGGCCATGTGGATGTTGATACTGGTTTCGGAGGTCACTTCAAGTTCGCCCCATTGACCGTTGCGGAAATAGCAGCGGACATTGTAATTCGTTGGATAATAACCGAATGTTAAATTTGCCCAATCGATGTTTTGCATGATGTTTTATGTTTTTAGTTGAAAAATTCTGTCGTTTTCGAAAAGTCCACGAAATTACGAATAATTTCCGAATGCTTGACGCTTTTTTGAAAAAAATTAGATTTTTAAGTCCAAAGCTTCTTCAAGATAGTGTTTTTCAATGCCATATTGTTGCTTCAAGACGGCAATTTGTTGCAAGATTTTCGGGTCTTTCGCGTTTTTCGAGGTCTTCCGCCCCACCAGCAGCACATTCTTCGGCGTGTGTTCCATCTCGATGAACTCCATCACTTGGGTCTTGTAGCCGAAATACTCCAAAATCAAGGTGCGGATGGTGTCGGTGATCATCACGGCTTGGCGTTCGAGGAAGATGCCGTAGCGCGTGATAAAATCGACCTTGCCCGAGCGCTCCATCTCCTGCCTGATTTGCTTGTGGCAGCATGGGGCGCAGACTATCAACTCCGCCCCTGCCCTAATGCCCGAAGCAATGGCATCGTCAGTGGCAGTGTTGCAGGCATGAAGGGCAATCAAGACATCCAGTTTTTCTGGGTGGAAATCCTGGATGCTTCTCTCTACAAACTCCAAACCTTTCAAATGGTTGGAGTTAATGATTTCATTGATTTTCAGCACCAAGTCAGGACGTATTTCTACGCCTTTGATGTCAACATCCATGTTCAGCCTTTGTGTCAGCAACTCGTAAAGGGCGAAGGTGAGGTATCCCTTCCCTGCCCCCATGTCGGCAATGTGGACGGTGCCGTCGAACTTCATCGGCTTGACGAGGCTCTCTACAATTTCGGCATATTTGTAGATTGGCTTGAACTTGTGCTGCATGTCGGCAGTTACCTTGCCCTCACGTGTGGTCAGACCAAGTTGGTACCACCACGGATTAGCCGGATTGATGAGACGGTTTTTCTGCTTGTCATGCTCGAGATTCTGCTCACGGCATTCCTGTACCTTTTTGGTCTGCAATGTTGCCTTGCCCTTGCTTGAAACCAGCAAAGTGACATCCTCGCTCACAGTGAACAGCACAGCATTGAGGAAGTGTGTTGGCAACATTTCCTTCAAAATGTCAAGCATCTGTGCAACGTCATAGTTCTTCACCTCGTCGCGACGCTCATAATGGTAGGTGAAGGCAAAGAGGCGTTTCTCCTTGATTAGAACAGGCTTCACATAGATGTTGCGCAACTCGTCGTGCTTGTTGGCAGGCTTGCTCAGCGTCATCTTCACCAAGGTGCTTTGCTCGGCAGCGTCGGCCACGCGGTCCATGAATTTTTCAAGGTTCTCAGACATGATTGAAATTTTTGGCAAAGGTAATAAAATTCACTTCATTTCCATCTCCAGCATCCAACGTTTCCGCTCCAGTCCGCCACCATAGCCCGTGAGCGATCCGTCGGCACCGATGACACGATGGCAAGGAATGATAATGCCGATAGGATTACGTCCCACTGCCCCACCTACGGCTTGCGCCGACATGGTGGGAGAAATGCGACGAGCAATATCACCGTATGACACTGTCTTTCCGTAGGGTATGGTGAGAAGAATATCCCAAACCCGTTGTTGGAATGGTGTCCCTTTTGGTGCCAGCGGCGGGATAAAATCGGGCTTTTTACCAGCGAAATACAGGTCAAGCCAGCGGCAGGTCTCCTCGAAGACGGGCAACGCTTTCATTGTGGACTTCCTGTCCGCAAAACGGACCTCCTCTCTCGTCCCATCAAACCAAAGGGCGGCGAGACCTTGGCCTTCAGATGCCATGGTCATGCCGCCCAAAGGCGAGTTGTAATGTGCTGTAAAGAAGGTCATTGCGGCAGTGCCACAGCGGGCCAGCCATAGTCTTGGAGCATGGTGGCTGAGAGGCCGTGTTCCTTCACATAGTCGGCGGTGAATTTCAGTCTCATGTCTTCACGTTTCTCTTGAAGACTGCTGATTTCTTGATAGGAATCAAACTTGTCGCCGAAAATCCTCTTGGCGCTTTCCAGGTTGCCTGTGCCATCCTCCACAGCGTCGAAGGCCGTCACCGCGTAACCGTTGGCGGTCTTCTTCATGTGCATCAGTCCTGGATGGTTGCCGCCAGAGACCGTCTTCAACGTGTCGCCAACCATGTCATAATTAAAGACCCAGAAATCGCCCCATACCAAGATGTCATCCGGATTGCCATCGTCGGTGCAGACCAAGAAGGCGTACGGGATGCACACATCGCCCTGAGCATACTGTTTGCCGAATTCGTTCACCAGATAGTCGTCGATAACAGCATCGAAGGTGTTTGTCGGCACTGCTTCTGTCTCAGTGGTTGTTTCGGTTTGCGCCTCGTTTTCGGCTTGCTTAGCGGACTTGTTATTGCAGCCAACCATGCCAATGCCGCTAAAAATCAGGATGGCGGCCATCATCCACATTTTCATTGCTTTGTTCATGACAATAATGCTTTTACGATTATGATTCTGTTTATTTGTGATGCAAAAGTAAGGTATATTTCTCAATTGACAAAGCAGAAAAGCATGTGGCGGCTTTTCTTATTCTATCAGATTGATTCTACGCGTAGCCACACCCTCTTCGGTCACAATGCGGACAACATAGATGCCCTTGGAATAACCTTCCAAATTCAGTTCCACTTGTTTTGAGTTGGCTTTTCTGTCATCAAGCATCACGCCATTGATGCCCATCAGCGTCACCTGTTGGATGTCGCTTTGCGCTTCAATACGAACAACATCCTTGGCGGGATTGGGATAGACATTGAATTTCAACGCAGCCATTTCGTTCACATTCACATCGGTGGTGTCGGTCGGGACTACTTTCACATCGTCGACAAACCAGTCGAAGGCCAAATAGTCACCCATGGAGTTATAACCCCTGAAACCAATTTTGATGTTCTTCCCGATGTACTCGTCCAAGTTAATGGAAATCGGTTCGTCATAAGCGTTGATTTGTCCGTAAGGCATATCGGCAGCATCCCATTTGTCCTCCCAAGTGCCGTTGTAGGTGTCGTACACACGGACTGCGAAGTGGTCGTAGCCATCAGTGCCGTATTGCACCCAGGTCCAGAACTGCAACACGGTAGGTCTGGTAATGGTCAGCACGGGCGTAATCAAGGTCTGGTCTTGTGCCGAGGGATTCTCGCTGCTATCCCATTCCAATACGGCCTGTTTACTTCCTCTATGAGGTTGTACTACGTAACTATTTTCGTAATAATCAGTATAATACATGGTACCTTGGAACGACCAATCCCACCAACTTGGGTTACCATCTGTGGTCCAGCCTTCTGGCAAACCAAATGTGGTGCCACATTCCTCAAAAGTTTCGAAAAGAAGAGGACATTGATAATCCCAATGAATCGGTATTTCTTCCGACAACGCGCTGTTGCCCAAGGCATCCACAAGCTGAATAGTCATTGCGCCAGGTGTGTGATTATCGTAGGCGGGAATAGTGGCGGTGTAATCGTAATTTCCTCTATCGTTTCTATCTATGGTGAAAGTCAAGTCGTGCGTCGTGCCCCAAATGGTATAGGTTGCCGCCAAAGTGGAAGGCATCGCCGATGCATCGTGAACGCGAATCTTCAAGTTCATCTCCGTGTCGGCATAGGCCTGATTTCCAGTAACTGAAATCAAGGTGGGAGCCTCATGGTCTTCTGAGGAACTATTAATGAAGATATCGTCCAAATACAGGTTCCAGCCGTAGTCGCTGACGCCCTCGAAAATGATGAAGCCATAGTCGTCGGGGCAGTCGAAGGTGAAGGAATATTCGTACCAGTCGTCCACATCGGCGACGACGGGTTCCTTATAGGTGCAGCGGTGGATGGTGCCAAGTAGTTGTCCGCCTTCCGAACGCGGCACCGCATTGTAATACACATTGATACGGTCGTCCTTGTTGATATTCGGGTTGCTGTTGCGGAACATCCAGAAGCTGACAATGTTGTCATGTTCATTCAAATCCATCTTGGGCGAGACCAGTTCTGCCGAGCCACCAGCAGGATTAATGTAGGTGTAGAAACGAGCCATGTATTGGCTACCATCATGAGGCATCGCGCTCGGCGTGGAGCCTTCCGTGATGCGGTCGAAGGCATAGTTGCCATTCGTGATGTTGTTTTGCCAGCCGAAGGGCACGAAGTCATTCTCAAAACCTTCCTCAAGCGGGAAATCAGCGAAGGGAGCCATAGCGGTAATTTGGAAATCCACGCTTTGCGTCGGGGCAGAATGGCTGGAAACGACATCGAAAGTGGCATGGACAAGTTCATTGTTGTTTAAGTTCATTGGGAGCGTGGTCTTGGCCACCAATTCCACCGAACTGTTGTAAGCCAAATTGACCTGAGTCACTTGGGTGCCATTCTGATAGAACTCAACAGGCAGGTCGCCTGTGCTGTTGAACTGATAGGTGTCGAACTGCTCCCCAGTGTTGTTAAGGCGGAAACGCAGATAGGCTGGTTCACCAAAATAGACGGAGGTATCGACAGTAAGTTGCTCTACGTTGAAGTTATATTGTGACGTCTGCTCAATGATAATGTCATCAATCGACAAATACCAAGGTCCGTTGTCGGCCACGCTGTGGAAACCTACATAAAAGGAGCCGGAATTTGTGGCTTGAAACACACCTGAGGTCTGCTCAAATTCTTCATTGTCGACCACCATCATTGGTACTGCGGTGAGGGTCATAGCCGAGGCATTGGCGCTTGCACCTGCTTTGACTTCCAAATTGAAGTGGTCAACATGCCATGTGGCGTACCAGAACGAAACACGATAATAACTTCCAGCGGTCACGTTGATCTCCTTGTAGATCCACACATCGGTGTTATAGGTGGCATACATATACCAGTCGCCAGTATGCGGCTTTCGTCCACGAGCGATGTTGTCATCCGGGATAGTAATGCCGGCTTTCCAGCCGTCACCAGTAGCAATCCAGCCCGTTGGAATCTGATCTACCGTGTTACCATTTTCAAAAGTCTCATTGACCAAAACTTGAGCGAAGGTGCTTCCCATCAGAAGCATCATCGCAATAAAAGTGTACAGTTTTTTCATATTCGGTTTTTCTATTGATTTCTTGTGCAAAGTTAGTGATTATTTCCTTGCCATCACCAAGAAATGCGGACTCATGCCCATCATCTCAGGCTCGCTTTCGGTAATGCGAACGATGTCCAACAGGCGTTCGCGGCTGGCTTCGTCCTCCCATTTCTCGTCGCGATGGGGCGTGAACCAGATACAACCCTCAACGGCGATGGCCTTCTCCACAGCGAATCCCACTTCGGCGATTTCAGTCTTCATCTCTTCTGCCGTGGTGAAATACGACTCCGCAATGAACTTCACGTATTCCTTCGGACGGATATGGTCGCCCGTGGTCATCTCGCCTTTGATCATGTTGAAAAACACGGGGTCGTCGAGGAATTCCACGAGGTTCCCATTTTTCTTCTCACCGTACACCGACAAGGCCCAAGTCATGGAACTGAACTTGGAGATGCCCGCCGCCACCAGGAGACCGCCTTTCTTCAGCACACGGAATGACTCACGCAGTGACTGCAGTCGGTCTTCCCTATCACGCAAATGATACTGCGGTCCCATCAGCAGCACCACATCGGCACTATCGTCGGGACGATTGACTTGCAAGGCATTGCCCGTCTCGGCAATGAATTGGCAATCCTGCATCATATTGGCCTTGGCATATTCCACGGCGTTTTCGGCCAACTCAATCAGGTGGACTTCATTGCCCTTCTTTGCCAGCCAAGCCGCATACATCCCGATGCCGCCACCGATGTCGTAGATCACATTGCCGCCATCGATGTAGCGCGACAAGATTTCCTTTGTCCTGTGAAACTCCACGATGCCCAGGCCGCGCTCCAGCCGGCCTATCTCGGCACCGTTGTTATAGAAGTCGTAGATTTCGTTCATTGTTGTGATATGTAATAAACCACTTAGTAATAACTCGCTTAGTAACAAACTACTTAGTAATAGAATTATTACAAAAGTAGAAAGTATTTTGTTTCCGTGGACACAAAACAGAATAATTATACATAATTCTGTTATTATCAACACATTAAAACAGGGTTTTCCAATCCTCGAATCATCAAAACATGCTTTTATTCAGCGACGTTTTTACCGCAGATAAAAGGCATTTTCAATCAAAATCAATGAAAAGTAGCGTATAGTAGCTTTATGATTCTTTCTTACTGAACGACGATGCGGTGCTGGTTAACAGAGAACATAAACATACAGTTGTACGCCTCGCTTGCAACCATGAAACCATCCATATTTTTCGGGCGATAAAGCAGAAAGTTGCAAATATCGGTAGGAGTAATAAAAGGATTGTCTTTCAAATGGGTGTGAAAGAGAAATTTGGCTTCTTCACTTTTGTCATTTTTTGTGGGGCTATCTATTAGCGATCGATGATAGCGACGGAAAGCAATTGGTTTCAAATTCTCATCAAAATCAATCGAATAATCATTTCCAAAAGGTATCACATCATGTCTTATTGTACCTTGAAGAAAATACACCCGCGTCAGATGGTCATTCATGCGAACAAAATCAATGTTCGGATTACCAAATGTTTCAGGAGCAAACTTTAATTCAGAGCCATACTTGCTGATGGCCTCGTTAAGCATTGTCTCTTTTCGCTGCAATTGTTCTTTTTCAAAAGTAGAAATAGGACGGATGGAATCCAAAGTCACAGTATTACCAGACTTGATATCAAATCGACATTCCAAAAGACATTTCTCATTGTTTTTATCAAAGAAACAAACCGTCCAAAGATTGTTATCGGCCTGATATGTAATGGATCTGCCAAGCTCGTCCATCCCATACCTTTCAAACACAAGGTCTGTTGCAACCCAATTTGCCCTTTCGGAATAATACAATTGGTATCCTTCCTCAACGATGCTGTCAAGAATCGGCGACACTTCACTCAAAGGAGGCAAATTCTTCGGTGTGGTGTTTCGCAACGACGAGCAAGATGAAAACGCCAATACAATAAGGCAAAAAGCCAATACAAACATGTGTTTTTTCATACCAAAAAGATTTTGATTGCAAAAATAGAAAACTTCTATCATTCAAGTCAACAATTCCTTGCCAAAATGTCAGTTTTCCAAATGGCACACAATTTGACAAAGGACGCGCGTCATCTGGATTGCTTCGTCGTTCCTCCTCGCAATGACGCGAAGCGACAATGAATCTTTAAATCTTAAATTTTGAATTTTAAATACATAACGATATGCAAACCGGTAACATTGGAGTAAAGACAGAAAACATTTTCCCTGTCATCAAGAAGTTCCTCTATTCGGACCAGGAGATTTTCCTGCGCGAAATCATCAGCAATGCCGTGGACGCCACGCAAAAACTAAAAGCTTTAGCCGCCTCGGGCGAGTTCAAAGGCGAGCTGGGCGATCTTACCATTAAGGTGGAAATAGATAAGAAGAAAAAGACCCTCACCGTCCGCGACCGCGGTATCGGCATGAACGCCGAAGAGGTGGATAAGTACATCAACCAAATCGCCTTCTCTGGCGCGGAGGAGTTCATTGCCAAGTTCAAGACCCAGAGTGAGGCTGAGGCTGCCAACATCATCGGACATTTTGGCTTGGGCTTCTACTCCGCCTTCATGGTCTCCTCGAAGGTATCTCTGATTTCGAAGTCCTGTCACGAAGAAGGTAAAAACGGTGTCATCTGGGAATGCGACGGCAGTCCAGAGTATACCATGAACGAAATCCCGAAGGGCGACCGCGGCACCGACGTCATCCTTTACATCGCTGACGATGCCGCAGAGTTCCTTGAAGAAGGTCGCATCCGCGAGCTGCTCAACAAGTACTGCAAGTTCCTGCCCATCCCGATTCAGTTCGGCATACGTAAGGTGCAGGAGGAAATCGAGGGCGAGACCGACAAAGACGGCAAACCCAAGACCAAAGAGGTTGAAAAACCTTGGATCATCAATGATGTGGCACCACTATGGAAGAAAGCCCCTGCCGACATCAAGGACGAGGAGTACAACGACTTCTACCATGTGCTCTACCCGATGAACTTTGGCGAGCCGCTGTTCCACATCCACCTTAACGTGGACTACCCCTTCGACCTCACGGGCATCCTCTATTTCCCGAAGGTAAAGAACCGCTACGAGTTCCAACGCAACAAGATACAGCTCTACTGCAACGAGGTCTTCGTCACCGACAGCGTCGAAGGCATCCTGCCCGAGTTCCTCTCTCTGCTGCACGGTGTGATTGACTCGCCCGACATCCCGCTGAACGTCAGCCGCTCGTTCCTGCAAAGCGATCAGAACGTGAAGAAAATCTCGACTTACATCACCAAGAAGGTGGCCGAGAAATTGGAGGAACTTTTCAAGAAAGACCGCGAGGCCTACGAGAAGAACTGGGACGACATCCGCGTCTTCATCGAATACGGCATGATGAGCGACCCGAAGTTCTACGAACGTGCCGAGAAGTTCTTCCTCTTCAAGGACACCGACGATAAGTACTACACCATCGAGGAATACAAGACCCTCATCAAGGAGCAGCAGACCGACAAGGACAAGAACCTCGTCTATCTGTATGCCACCGACAAAGACGACCAATACACCAACATCGAGAACGCCAAAGCCAAGGGCTACAACGTCCTGATGATGGACGGCATCCTTGACCCGCATTTCATCAGCACCTATGAGCAGAAGGAAGGCGAAAAGGGCGGTGACGGTCGCGCCATGTTTGCTCGCGTGGACTCCAACACCGTCGACAAGCTCATCGTGAAGGATGACAAGGAAGCCGAATCGAAGCTCGACGACAAGCAGAAAGAGACTTTGAAAGCCGCCTTCGAGAAAGTCATCGACAAAGTGAAGTTCAATGTGGCGTTCAGTAACGAGGGCGAGACTGACGCTCCCGTGGAGGTTACCCAAAACGAGTGGATGCGCCGTATGAAGGAAATGGAGCAGATGGGCGGCGGCCCCATGTCGTTCTACGGTTCCATGCCCGACAGCTACACGCTGATGCTCAACACCAACAGCCCCGTCATCACCGGCCTCTTGGACAAAGACGAAGCCGAGCAGGAAGCCACGATCAGACAGATCTACGACCTCGCGCTGCTCTCGAAGAATTTGCTGAAGGGCAAGGATTTGAGTGAGTTTGTGAAGAGAAATATGGCAAACTTGTAGTTCCCCTTAATTGCATAAAAAATCCCCGCAAAGCCATTCTGCATTGCGGGGATTTTGTTTTAATTGTTCCGAAAATCATTCTGCTGGATGTACCGGACGGATAGTCAGCCCAAGATTTCGAGTATCAAACGACATACTATAGTCATTCCCTTCATTGAAAAAGAGCCACGCACTCCCAGAGTCGTCAGAATGCTCAGCATACAAAGAACTTGACCAATAATAGCCATAATAGCCTGATACTGTAGGCCCTTCTTTATAACCAGCGAAAGGCAAAACAAGCCGATTCCCGTTTGGTCCGACAAAAGCCCAATCGTTTACCCCGTTGACATGAGGTCCATCAAGAGTGCAATTATTGATCAATTCACGCCATTGGTTATATGTGGGAATATGCCATCCTCCACCCCATAAGACCGATGCCGCATCATCACATTCTTCCAAAACCTTTATATCATCTGCAAAACCTTGGAAGTTTTCAAACGGACGCATAAAATATTTCGTAATGCCATCCGAATAATTACCAAACTGATAGGTGTTCCAAGAATAAACCTCTTTGGGGCCAGTTTCACCCCATGCAAAATAATCGCCATAATCTTTAGGCGTATCAGCACCCACATTGCAAGTAGCCCAAAGCGTACCGCTCGGTAAACCAAGGTCGACATAATCATGGTTCCCAATACTTCCGCTAACACTTGCGCCATGATTTTCCACATTATTCGGCTCATCGGGTTTATTGCATCCCGTAACAATGATTGCTGCAATGATTAGCATGATGGCCGCTATGGCCTTCGTAAATTTGTTCATCTTATTGTTATTTTAGATTTTGCAAAGAAACAAAATATAAAGGGATTATCAAAACTCATTTCACTGAGCAAACCGCCCGAATCGTTTGCCCGCGGTTGCGGTCGCTGCTATACTGATTCCTCTTTTATCACAAAGCAAATGCCGTCCTCATCAAAAAGGGACTTGATGAACATAAGTTTCTGCTTGTCGTTGTC
>CALEMB010000037.1 GCA_937902805.1 uncultured Bacteroidales bacterium | reverse complement strand
CGATCTTTATATATAAAAACCTCTGTTTTGCCGCATCTGAAATCCTTATTGACTATTGACCTAATGAATATTGACAACGCAAGAGGATGAATTAACAATAATTTAACTAAAAATAAGCCTCTTTTTGAGGCTGATTTTAACATTTTTGCCAAATTTCCAACTCCGATGTAACTCTAACCTAACTCCTACTTAACTCCTACCCAAGGATAAGGAGGGGATTTTAACTGTAGTTCGCTGATTTTGGTTGTCACTTTTGTGTCAACTTTTTTCCGCGCAAGACAGTAGCCAAAAACTGAATAACTCACACCAAGAAAAACAACGCCACCCCCACCATTGTAATCAATGTGCCAATCACTTCCTTGACGGAGATTTTCTGCTTGTGGATAAGGGCGTAGGGCACGATGATGAGCACGGGTGTGAGGGCCATCAGGGTGGAGGCGATGCCGGCTTTGGCGTATTGCACGGCCATCAGCGAGAGCGACACGCCGAGGAAAGGCCCGAAGAAGGTGGTCAAAGCGGCGAAGGTCATGCCTTTGCGGTCGTGAAGACCCTTGCCGACCAGATGCAGCTGCTTCGTTAGCGCCAGGATAAGGAAGAAACCGACGAAACCCGCCACGGCGCGGATGTAAGTGCCGGCGAAAGGCATCATCTTGACGACGGCTTGCGGGGCTTCGGCAGGGAGGGAAAGGGCATAATGCTCCAATCCTATCTTGCTGAGTACCAACCCGACACCTTGTCCGACCCCAGCTCCGATGCCGAAAAGCACGCCTTTCAAGGGCAGTTTTAGTGTGAGCTTGTGCTGCTCGCCACCACGGGCCAAGATGGAGATGGCGATGCCCGTCAAGGTGACCAGCATGGCCAACCAGGAATGCCACGACATCGACTCGCCCAACATGAGCCAGCCCGAGATGCCCGCCATAGGTGGCGCCAACGTCATGAAGAGCTGACCGTAACGTGAGCCGAAGACGATGTAGGAGTTGAAAAGGCACCAGTCGCCGAAGACGTAGCCTACCAAGCCCGACAAGGCAAGCCAAAACCATGCCTTGCCGCTGGCATGCAAAGGGTAGGGCGCGCCAGTCACCACCCAAAGTATGATGGAGAGGAAAGCCCATGAAAGCACCATTCGGATGAGGTTGAGCGGCAACGAGCCTAATCGCTTGCTGGCAGTCTCGGCAAACAAAGCCGTGGCCGTCCACGAAAAGGCAACGATTAACGCTATGATTTCGCCAAAATAAGGGGTGTTCATGGTGTGTCTTTACGCAGCGTCCCGATGATTTGTTATTTTGCCGCCACCCCACAAAGATGGAACAGCACCCTTGCACCCACGTTGCCATCCCAATCGCCGCCGTCGGGGGCAGGGGAGACCTCGCAGAGGTCGAAGCCAATGATGTCCTTGCCGGCTTCGCGGATGCGGTTGAGCAGGTACATCAGCTCCTCGTATTCCAACCCTCCTGGCACCGGCGTGCCCGTGTTGGGGCAAAGCTTCGGGTCGAGGGCGTCGATGTCGATGGAGAGGTAGACCTTCTCGGGCAAGGCGGCAATCATCTCGTCCACAATGTCTTTCCACTTGGCCCCTTCGTAGATGCGGCGACGGCAGTCGCGGTCGAAGAAGACCTTTATCCTATCGGGTTGACTCTCGGCCAAGGCTTTCTCCTGGTGGCAGTAGTCGCGGATGCCGACCTGTACGAGCTTCTTCACGTTGTTGAATTTCAACGTGTTGTAGAAGATGGAGGCGTGCGAGTATTTGAAGCCCTCGAAGGCCTCGCGCAGGTCGCAGTGGGCGTCGGCGTGCAGGATGCCGTATTCCACACCTTTTTCATTAAGGTATTGGTGGTAGGCGAGGGGACAGCTGTGGTCGCCGCCCAAAAGTCCCACGACCTTGCCTTGTGCCTTCCAGTAGGCGATGCGTTCTCTCAGCCAGGCGTTTTTCTTCTCGGTAGCGGCCTCGATGCGGGCGTACAAATCGGCATAATGGTTTGGATCGTCGTCGATGGTGCCTTCATACAAGGCGTTGATGATGTCCTCGCTGATGGGAGCCAGCTCGTCGTGCAGCTCGCGCAGTTCCTTCGGAAATTCATCCATCCAGATGCCTTTCTGCCACAGGTCGGGGTAGTCGTGGTGGCAGAGGTCGACTTGCAAGGAGGCCTCCATGATGGTGGCGGGGCCGTCGACGGTGCCACGGTTGTAGCTCGTGGTGAGTTCCCATTCGACGGGTATGATGATGATTTGTGCTTCTTCGGCGGTGCAAGGCAGGCCGTAAATGCCGGAATCGGCCACGGCTGCGGCGTTGGGGTCAAAAGTGTTTTCCATTGTTGATAAATTTGGTGCCAAAAATAGAGAAAAAACCAATTTAATTTCTACTTTTGCGCCCAAAAATCGTCTCAAATGGACCTCTTTTCCTGCCTTTCGCCTTTTGTGTTTTGCAGCTTTGCCTCGGGTAGCAGCGGCAATTGCTACTATGTGGGCAAGCAGGACGAGGGCGTTTTGGTCGACGTGGGTATCAGCGCACAGCAGATTGTGAAGTGCTTGGCGCAAAACGACCTGTCGCCGGCCAGCATCAAGGCCATCCTCGTCACCCACGACCATATTGACCATGTGAAAGGCATGGAGACGCTGTTGAAGAATTACCCCATCCCAATTTTCGCCCACTCGGACTGCTTGCAGGGCATTGCAGAAGGCAAGGCGACGAAAAATGTGGATGCAGGGCTGTTCCACGAGATTGAGCCGTTGCAGCCTTTCGAGATTTGCGGCATCACCATAGAGGCCTTCCCCGTGATGCACGATGGGAGAGGGGCGGTGGGCTATCACTTTAACTATGAGGGACATACTTTGACCATTGCCACCGACATCGGGATGCTCGACAAGGTGGTGAAGGAACAGATTCGCCGTGCCGACAACATAGTCATCGAGTCGAACTACGATGTGGAAATGCTTGAAAACGGCTCTTATCCTTATATATTAAAGCAGCGTATCTCGGGACCGTTCGGCCATCTGAGCAACATGGAATCATCGCGTTTCATCGCCGAAATCTACCATCCTGGCATCAAGAGCATCATGCTGTGCCACCTCAGCGAGAACAACAACACGCCCGAATGTGCCATGGGCCGTCTCTATGAACAGTTCCGCATGAAGCATGTACATCCCGACGTAAACACAACGATTTTCCCCTTGCCGCGCCACAAAAGCACCGGATTTTTGTACCTGTAGAATCCACAAAATTCCACATTATTTAAAAAAGTGTGGAAATTTCCACAAAATTCCACAAATTGTTGCTACTGTGGAATTAAATGTATTATATTGGTTTATAACGTTTTATGTTTTAATAATAAATTAGGTATGAAATGTGTATAGGATTGGGGCAAAGTTACAAACCTATGAAATCAAAGTTTTTGTTTCTGACTGCTTCGCTGCTGCTGTTTGCGGTGGCATCATGTGATGTGGAACGTTCGGAGAAGTACCAGTCGCTTCTGGCCGAGCGTGACTCTTTGTATACCGAGGCCGTAGCTGCCAAAGGCGGTTTCGACAACGCTCTGAACACCATCAACGAGATTGAGAATGCCCTTGAGTCGGTGCGCGCTCAGGAGAACATTATCATGATGGACAACCAGGAAGGCAACACCAACAAGGCCGTGTCGGAGATTAACGCCATCCAGCAGACCTTGCAGGAGAACCGTAATAAAATCAACAACCTTGAGAAGCAGCTGGCCGAACAGGGCAGCACATCGAAGGCCTTGAAGCAGACCGTGAGCCGCCTGAAGAAACAACTGGAAGAGAAAGACGTTTACATCAACAATCTGAGAAGTGAACTGGAACAAAGCCGCCAACAGATTGCCGACTTGAACGAACAGGTGTCGGATCTCAACGAGAACATCAATGAGTTGAGTTCCAACATAGATGCGATGAGTGTCCAGAATGCGGCACAGCAGGCCACCATCGAAAACCAAGATGCCATGCTGAACACCGTGTGGCTCTGCATCGGCACGCAACAGGTGCTGGTGGAGAAGGGCGTCCTCAGCAAGGGCGGCATCTTCCAACCCAGTGAAATCTCAAAGCAGGGCTTTGACAAGAGCCAGTTCATGCAAGGCAACAAGCGTAACCTCGAAGTCATCCCGCTGAACACCAAGAAGGCTAAAGTCATGACCAGCCACCCGGAGGGCAGCTATGAAATCACCGAGACCGAGGACGGCAACAAGGTCCTCGAAATCCGCGACAAGGAAGCCTTCTGGAGTATGTCGAACTATTTGGTAGTTTCCATCAAATAAAATCCGTTTCTAACGGAACTGCTCGTTTTCAATTTTTTTCAAATTGCCTCACATTTCTCCAATGTGAGGCTTTTTTTTGTGTGTAATTTTGTGGAATCTACGGAAAAATTGTTATTTTTGCACCATGAAATGTAGAATTCTAGTTGTGGAAGACGATGCCTCCTTCGGCATGATGATTCAGACATGGCTGAAGAAGAACGGCTATGAGGCGGTGCTTGCCTCGCGTTACGAACAGGCGAAAGCCGAGATTGCCAACGGTGACTTCGGCTTGATCCTCACCGACCTTCGTTTGCCCGACGGCGACGGCATCATCCTGATGACATGGGTGCGTGAGAAGCTGAAGAGCAAGGTGCCCATCATCGTGATGACGGGCTATGCCGAGGTGCAGACTGCCGTTTCTGCCATGAAACTCGGTGCCTTCGACTATCTCAAGAAACCCATCAACCCGAGCGTGCTTGAGGAAAAAATCGCCGCTGCCTTGGCCTCCACCGACGAGGAAGTTGAGGCGCCATTCATCCCGGCCAACAAACAATGGGTGAAGGGTGAGAGTCCCTCCATGCAGCGGCTCTACAAGCATGTGGAGCTGGTGGCCCCTACCAAGTTCTCTGTGCTGATTCTCGGCGAGAGCGGCACGGGCAAGGAATATATCGCACGCATGATCCACGACATGAGCCAATACAAAGACGGGCCGTTTATCCCCGTCGACTGTGGAAGCCTCTCCAAGGAGTTGGCCCCCAGTGAGTTGTTTGGACATTTGAAAGGCTCGTTCACCTCCGCCATCGCCGACAAGAAAGGTGTTTTCGAGCAGGCCAAGGGCGGCACGGTGTTTCTCGACGAGGTTGGCAACCTGCCTTACGAGGTGCAGATGCAGCTGCTCCGTGCCTTGCAGGAACAGAAGGTGAGGCCCGTAGGCTCGGCCACCGACATCCAAGTTGATGTGCGCATCCTCGCCGCCACCAACGAAAACTTGGAGCAGGCCATTGAGGAGGGGCGTTTCCGTCAGGATTTGTTCCACAGGATTAACGAGTTCGCCATCGAGGTGCCGCCGTTGCGTGACCGCTTGGAGGACTTCGATGAGTTGACCTACTTCTTCATCCGTCAGGCCAACGAGGAGTTGGGTAAGAACGTGAAGGGCATCACCCCCGACGCCTTGCAGCGCATGAAAGAACAACGCTGGAACGGCAACCTGCGCGAGCTGCGCAATGTGGTGCGTCGTTGTGTGCTGTTTGCCGAAGGCGAGAACATCGAGATGGACGACCTTCCGGTGTTCAGCGCACCCAACAAGAAGACCGTCATCGCCACCGATGAGGACGACTGGGCCTTGCGTCCCGAGCACGAGAAGGAGCAAATCGAAGCCGCCTTGCAGAAGGCGAGAGGCAACAAGACCGTAGCGGCCAAGCTGCTGCAAATCGACAGGAAAACCTTATATAATAAGATGCATCTTTACGGGATAGAATTGTAAAGATCGCTTCTCGTTCGTTTCGGATTTTTGCAAATCTTGCATTTTTGCGAAATGCGTTGCAATAGTAGTATTCGGTGAAATGCTTCTGCGTTAATAACGATAGGAATCAGCCAGCCATTCTCTCATATCTTCCGGCTCAACACCTTCTTCCAAGGCTTTTTGTGCAATCCATGCTCCGAATTCTGTTGCCATTTTCCTAGGGTTGGGTGTGATTTCAACACGCCCCAGGTCTAAGCGGTCGGCATCATAGCAGGTGTCGATGGTGGCATCGCCTGAGTAGTGTTCCATCGTGTGGAATTTACAGGCGTGATACAGCTTGTCGAATTGTTCCTGCGTGATGCCGAGACGATGCTCTTTGTAACATGTTTTAGCAAACTCGGCTCCTCGTGGCCCATGTTCTTCGTCATAGCTATCGTCCTCTCGTTTGCTGTCGTGAAACAGCGCGAACAGCCGTACCACGGTGGTGTCGGCATCAGTTTCTGTAGCCAGCAATAATCCGTTCCATTCCACCTGTTTCCAATGTTCAAGACCGTGCAGGTCTGAAATAAAGAGGCGGTGGGAGAGGATGTAATCCTGAAGGGAGGAGAAGTCGGTTTCGTTCATGGTGATACAATAACTATTCAATAATCGCATATTTTTCCGCCAGTAAATCCATCAATTCATCGGCTTGGGCCATGAATTGGGTGGCGTCGTCTTTCCAGTTCGGATAATCTTCTTCCGTCTCGTTCTTGCCGCGCATGGCGTTCATGCGGGCGAGGAAAGTGGTGTCGCGCTCCAACTGCTTGAACATGGGCAGCATCTTGTGACAAAGACTCTGCATCTCTACGAAATCCGATTGCTCAATCAACGTGTTCATGGCTACCAAGTCGTCGGCGGTCGACTGCACGAAGACGCGCAAGATGTCCGTCATGGCCTCTTCGTCGTTGCCCATCATCTCGCTGAACTCCGGGAGGTCGGGGAAGGCGGTCTCGGAGGCGTCTTCACTTGTCGCGACGTTCCCGAACATGGCTTCCAGCTGCTTCATGTTGAAGGGTTTCTGCAAGAATCCGTCAAAGCCTTCTTCCTTGGCCATCTCGTTGGTGTATTCCATGCGGGCGGTCATCAGGATGACGGGCTTCGACGCATCGGCTTTCTTGAAGAAATGCAGGATGTCGTTGCCAGTGACCGCACCCATCTCACGGTCGGTGAGGATGTAGTCATAGTCTGCTATCTGTGCCACGGCGCTTTCGATATCGTTCTTCGAACGGCAGGCGATGGCCTGGTGGCCGAGGCGGTGCAGCATGGTGTCGATGACGGACAACAAGGTGTTGTCGTCGTCGATGACCAAGATATTGAGAGGCTTGTTTTTGTCCACAGCTGTGCCATCTTGCTCTTCACTAGGGCTGTCCACCATCCCGACAGGTATCCTGACCTCGAATTGGGTGCCTTTGCCCACCTCGGATTCAATGTGGATCTCGCCGCCGAGGAGGTCGACAAGACCTTTGACGACCGACATGCCATAGCCGCTGCCTTCGGCAAATTGGTTGTAGGTCTCGATGCGGACAAAGGGCTTGAACACCTCTTCCAGCTTGTCCTGCGGGATGCCGACACCCGTGTCGTCGATGTCGAACACCACCAGGTTGCGCCCCATACGTGCCTTGAAGGTCACGCTGCCTTCGAGAGTGTATTTGATGCCGTTGGAAATGAGGTTGCTGAGTATCTGCTTGATTTTCAATCGGTCGGAGAGAATGGTGCAGCCGTCCTCCACATTAGGCTCGTAGTTGAACTGCAGGTTCTTGTGGCGGGCGATGGACTCGAACATCTCTGCTGTCTCGTCGCAGAGCTGGCGGAGGTTAAAGGTCTCGTTGCTGACTTGTAGCTTGCCTTGTTCGAGGCTCGAATATTCCAACAGGTTGTTCAGCAGGTTGAGAATGTGGTCTGCGGATTGCTGTATCGAGCTGAATTCCTTTTCGTTGCCGGTTTTGTCGAGCAGCTCCACATAGCCGAGGATGGAACTCAGCGGGGTCTTGATATCGTGTGAGACGGAGAGTAGCAGCTTGTGTCGGCTTTCCATGATTTCCTCGGTTTTCTTCTTGGCTTCTTCGGCAGCGCGACGGGCACGGTAGCCCTTGTTTACATCGCTGAGGATCAATATGATGAAGATGATGATGAGCACCAATGTCACCGCTCCGATGAGGAGGGAGACGCGGGTGTTTTCGTTGATGATTTCCTCGCTTTTCTCGATTTCTCTGATGGTGGAGTTGAGGATTTCCTGGTTGAGGCGTATCAGCAGGGAAGAGATTCGCTCCGAGAGTTGGTTGTCGGCCTTGACCAGCTCTTGTGTCTTCTTCTCGTATTCCTTGATTTTGTCCCAGTATTCCTTTTTGGCCTTTTCGGAGAGCACGCGCAAGTCGGCAAGAATCTTGAGCGAGTCGGGGTGCTGCCGTTGTATGTGGATGGTGTCGCTGCTTTCGATGGATATGTGGACGAGGCTATCTTCCACCACGAGATCCGTCGGTCTGAACAAGTTGCCGACACGTTGCCAAAAGCCATCTTTCTTTTCGACAGCCTTTGGCACACGGATGATAGTGTCTTTCGATACTGAGGTCACCACAATTTCATCCTCAAGTTGGGGCGGGATGTAATCGTCGATGGTGCGGTCGAACTCGGCGAGGGGGTTGAAATCGTGGAACTGCTTCGACAACTCGTTGCTGAGTCTGCCTTTGCTTGAGATGAGCTTGCTGATTTCCGAGACCATCTGTTTGTTGTCCTCGTTGAATTCAATCGCCATCAGCGAGTCGGTTTGAACCTTGATGGCATCGCGGTAGGTGTGGAACTCACGCTTGTATTTGGACTGCTCGGTGAAGGCGTAGAGGTTGGCCGCGTTTTGGGCGGCATGGACATTTTTGGTGAATTGGTTGACCCAGTCGAGGGCGTAGTGCTGCTCATCGATGTTGGAACGCTGGTTTTCGATGCTGTTGCGAAGGTTGAAGATGTAATAGAACAAGGCCGCGCAAAGAGCCATGACGAAGAGGTAGGTGAGCACCACCTTCCAACTCGTTCGGCTTTCGCTTGGGTATTCGTTTTTCCTTTTCTTCGCCATGATGCCGCAAAAATAAAACTTTTTCCTAAATTTGCGCCAATTATAACCTCGACGAAAATGAATAAGAAGAAACTGTTATTGGTGCTCGCCTTGCTGGCGGTGGTTTTGTTTCTCACCCTTCGCCATGAGCCAGAAAACGAGAATAAAACCGTTGAAAGCCAGCCTGTTGAGAGTACAACTGAAATCGCCATCCTCTCCGTTAACGACATGCACTCCAACATCGACATGTTCCCCAAGTTTGCTGCGCTGGTCGACAGTTTGAGGAATGTCTATCCTGACTTGCTGGTGTTTTCGGCAGGCGACAACCGCACGGGCAATCCCGTCAATGACCAATACGACCCCGTCAATTATCCCATGATCGAGTTGATGAACCGAACGGGCTTCGACCTTTCGGCGGTGGGCAACCACGAGTGGGATGGCGAAATCGTCAGCTTGCAGCACGATATTGAGCGGGCCAATTTCCCGTTCCTCTGTGCCAATGTATTCATTCCCAATGACATCAACCTCGGCATCAAGCCTTTTGAGACCTTTGAACATCAAGGCGTAAAGATGGCCGTGATTGGCATGATTGAAATCCGCCACGACGGCATTCCGGGGACGCATCCCGACAAGCTGAAAGGGCTAAGTTTCGAGCGTGGCCATGAAGTGTTGCCTGAGTACAAATACCTTAGGGACCAGAACGACGTGGTGATTCTCCTCTCGCATTGCGGCCTTGAGGACGACATGGAACTGGCACAAGCCAACCCTTGGCTTGATGCCATCATAGGCGGACATTCGCACACCTTAATAGAAAATCCTTCCGAAACCAATTGCGTCTTGATTACCCAATCGGGTTCTCACCTGAAATATGCCACCTTGATGAAGCTGAAAGTAAAGGAGCATAAAGTCATTGAAAAGGAAGCCATTGTCTTGGATGTCAACAAGGTAGGGAAGGAGAATGCTGAAATCAAGGTCTTGGTGAACGAGTTCAACGATTCGCCCGCCCTGAACGAACCCATAGCTACGGCGTTGACCAAGTTTGAGACCCCACAGGAGATAGGTTGCATGATGACCGATGCCATCCGTGAAATCAGCGGTGCCGACTTCGCCTTCCAAAACACAGGGGGCGTGCGCGTCAACCATCTGAAGAAAGGCCCCATCACGGTGAAGGATGTCTATTCCATCGACCCGTTCAACAACGATGTCGTTGTTTACCAAATGACTGGCAATCAGGTGAAGAAGTTTATCCTCAATTCCTACAGGAAAAACGGCGGTTATCCTTCGTATGTTTCGGGGATGACCTATTCGGTAAACGACGATGGCAGAAGTGTCTGGGTCAATATGGAGGACAATAAATTCTCGACCTCAAAGACCTACAAAGTGGCCTTCAACAGCTATATGGCTTCAACGGTTATTGTTGAAAGCATCGACGAGGGTAGTAGCACTTTCATGACGTCTGAGGAGATGATGATGGAGTTCCTAAAACGTCATAAGACAGTGGATTATCAAGGCGTGGTGAGAACAAATTAAAATAGTGTTTGCACGGAATAAAGAGATTTTGTAATTTTGCCGCTTAAAAATCAGAAGATTTGAAGTCGAATAAGATGAAAAAAGCCTTAACGTTATTTGCAATTGCCTTATTGTTAGTCGGTTGCAACCCTAAGAAAGAAGTCAAGCTGATTCCCGCCGAGAACTTCACCAAGGAAGTGGACGGGAAATCTGTTTCACTTTATACCCTTCACAATGGATTTTTGACGATGCAGGTCACCAACTACGGTGGTCGTGTCGTAGCACTTTGGATGCCCGACAGACGTGGCAGTTTCGAAGACATTGTTCTGGGCTATGACCATATTGACAAGTATCTGAACAACAATGGAGAACGTTATCTTGGTGCTGTTGTGGGTCGTTGCGCCAACCGCATTTCCAATGGTAGCTTTACTTTGGACGACGTTGAATATCAGCTGACTAAAAACGATGGTGAGAACACGCTTCATGGCGGTCTCATTGGTGCTGACAAGCGCGTTTGGGACGTGGTTTCGGTTAACGACAGCGTGATACAGATGCACACCGTATTCCCAGACGGCGAGGACGGCTTCCCAGGCAACCTTGATGTGACGATGAGCTACACTTTGACGCACGACAACCAGTTTGTCATCCGTTATTCAGCTACCACCGATGCCCCAACCTTGTGCAGTTTCTCGCATCATTCCTTCTTCAATCTGAAAGGTGAGGGCAACGGCACCATCATCGACCATGAGTTGCAAATCAATTCGCGTTACATGACTACCATTGACGAGCACATTGTCCCGACGGGCAAGTTCTCTGGTGTGAAAGAGACTCCGTTTGATTTCCGTGAGAAACACCGCATCGGTGATAACATCACTGCCGACGATGAACAGCTGAAGAACGCCAAGGGCTACGATCACAATTGGATTATGGACAAGACGAGTTCTAAGGAATACGCATGGAATGCCACACTGACGGAGCCTGTCAGTGGTCGAGAGATGCAGGTGTGGAGCGACCAGGTCGGCCTCCAGTTCTATAGCGGCAACTTCTTCGATGGCAAGGGCATTGGCAAATGTGGCAAGCCTTTGAACATCCGTGAAGGTTTGGCACTTGAGACACAGTATTTCCCTGATGCCATCAACCACACAGCATTGGCACCCAAGCCGATTCTCAATCCTGGCGACACCTATCACCAGATTTGCATCTACAAGTTTGCCGTGCTGCCCAAGGAAAAGAAATGACCTCTAATCCATAAAATTTGAAGCCTCGTGTCTGTGGATGCGAGGCTTTTTTTATCTTTGCACTATCAAAACCTAACGCTATGTTGAAATTCAAATGCCCGCTGCTGGCGGTTACCGACATGGAAAAAGCGATTACCTTTTATGAAGAGGTGATTGGCGACCGCGTCGTCATGGACTTCGGAGAGAATGTGCAGTTCTCTGGTGGTTTCGCCTTACAAGAGATGAAAAAATGGAAAGAGATGATCCATACCGACCAGGTCTGCACGAAGTCAAACGACGCGGAACTGTATTTCGAGGAGAAGGACTTCGACAAATTCCTGGAATACCTGAAGGAATTTCCTGAAATCGAGTATGTTCATCCCATGGAGGAAGCGCCTTGGGGACAGCGTGTCGTCCGTTTCTACGACCCTGACCACCATATCATCGAAGTCGGTGAGCCTATGGATGCCGTCATCAAGAGGTTGTTTGAGTCGGGCATGACGGTGGAGCAGGTCTCGGAAAAGTCGCAGTATCCCATCGAGTACGTCAAGCGTTTCGCGAAATGAATTATCTGTCGGTCAATTCCATCTCCAAGTCGTACGGCATCAAGACGCTGTTCGCCGATGTCACCTTTGGCATCGAGAAGGGCGACAAGACCGCTTTGATTGCCACCAATGGCTCGGGCAAGTCGACGATGCTGAAGATATTGGTGGGGAAGGAGTCGCCTGATACCGGGACGATTACTTACGCCAACGACATCAAAATCGGCTACTTGGAGCAGCTGCCCGTGTACCCTGCGCGAACGCGGATTTCGGATTTGTTGGCCGACCTCAACGAAGACCAACACCTCAAAGCAAGGCAGTATTTGACCCGCTTTGCCTTAGATGATTTGGAGCAGAGCGTCGATGAACTTTCGGGCGGACAGGTGAAACGCCTTGCCTTGGCCTTGGTGTTGCTGCACGAGCCTGATTTCCTTATCCTTGACGAACCTACCAACCACCTCGACGTGGAGATGGTGGAATGGTTGGAGAAGTTCCTCACCCAGTCGAGCATGACATTGCTCATGGTGACACACGACCGCTATTTCCTTGATCGCGTGTGCAACAAGATTTTTGAGCTCTACCAAGGCGTGATGTACACCCACAACGGCAACTTCGACTATTATGTGGAGAAAAGCCGCGAACGCGAGGAGGTGAAACGTGCTACGGCGGAACGCAACAGCCAACTACTGAAATACGAGTTGGAATGGATGCGCAGGATGCCACAGGCCCGCACCTCCAAGTCGAAGAGTCGCATCGATGCCTTCTATGACTTGAAGGAACGCTCGAAGTATCAGGAGCAAGACGAACGCCTTGAGTTTGGCCTGCAAATGCAACGCTTAGGCGGTAAGATATTGGAACTCAGCAATGTGTCGAAGTCGTTTGGTGACCTCGCCGTGCTCAAGGACTTCGACTATGTCTTCAAGCGCGGCGAGCGCATCGGTTTGATTGGTAAGAATGGGGTAGGCAAGTCCACCTTCCTCAACATTATCACCGGTGCGGTGCAGCCCGATCGAGGGCGCGTGAAGACGGGCGAGACCGTGACCTACGGCTACTACCGTCAGGAAGGCATACAGTTCGACGAAAGCAAGACCGTCATCAGCACGGTGCGCGACATCGCCGAGGTGATGACCTACGGCAAGGACAAAGTCTATACGGCCGACCAACTGTTGGCACATTTCAATTTCCCGTACAAGATGCACCGCCAGCCTGTCGCCCTGCTCAGCGGTGGCGAGAAGCGGCGGCTTTACCTGTTGACTATCTTGGTGCAGAATCCCAACTTCCTCATCCTTGACGAGCCTACCAACGATTTGGACTTGCTGACTTTACAGAAGCTGGAGGATTTTTTGCAAGGCTATAAAGGCTGTCTTTTGGTAGTCTCGCACGACCGTTTCTTCATGGATGAGGTCGTCGACCAACTCTTTGTCTTCCAAGGCGATGGAGTGGTGAAAGGCTTCATGGGCAACTACAGCCAGTATAAGGACTATCTGGATGCCAAAACCAAAGAGGAGCGGAAAGAAAAAACTGCACAGAAGAAGGAAGAACCACGCCCCGCGAAGCAGCGCGAGAAGGTGAAGCGTTCCTTCAAGGAACAGCGTGAATATGAGACATTAACGCAGGAAATGGCCGACCTTGAGGCTGAGAAACAATCTTTGACAGAAGCCTTGAACAATGAGGGTGACTACCAGAAACTGCAAGAGATGGGCAACCGCTTGCAGGAAATCAAGGAACTGCTTGACGAAAAAGAGCTGCGTTGGCTTGAATTGGATGAAATAGGAGGATAAAAATTTGGTTATGAGAATCAAGAATATAATCATTGCAATGGCTCTGTGCATGAGTTTGGGTGCTTGCGTCCCCGCTGAGACGAGCTATGAGTTGGCCTATATCTATCTTGACAGAACCGAGGGCGTCAACTTCTTCTCGCAAGGCGATGTGAACATCGTTGCCGACAGCGATTTCAACATGACGAACACTGGCTCCAGTCAAGTGGAGTTTGCCTTCGTGAAGGATTTGGTGTATCGCCTGAGTATGGTTGACAGGATACCCAAGGACGGCTGGTCGGAGACCATAGAGCATATCAATCTACAGGACGGTTATGTAGGTCGCCTGCTTTTGGACGATGGCACTTACGAATACTGCCGTTTCTGCGTCCACACCATCGACTTTGATATGCATGCGGACCAGTTTATTCTGTTCAAATATCAAAGTAATTTCACTGGGAAATAAACCTGAGGTCCCTGAGCCTGTCGAAGGGCCGAACAGCTAAAGGACGTACCACTTATATCTTATCCATCTCTGAGTCATCTTCAATCCGCAGATTGTCGATGATGAACTTCTGGCGTTCCATGGTGTTTTTGCCCATGTAGTATTCAAGCAACTCCTTGATGCCAAAGTCGTAACGCAGGATGACGGGTTCGAGGCGCATGTTGGGGCCGATGAAGCCACGGAATTCGTCGGGGGAGATTTCTCCCAAGCCTTTGAATCGTGTGATTTCCGCTTGCTTGCCGCATTTCTCTTTGGCGGCGATGCGTTCCTCGTCGCTGTAGCAGTAGTAGGTCTCTTTTTTGTTGCGCACACGGAACAGCGGTGTCTGCAAGATGTAGACATGGCCGTTACGCACGAGGTCGGGATAGAACTGGAGGAAGAAAGTGAGCATCAGCAGGCGGATGTGCATACCGTCGACATCGGCATCGGTGGCGATGACGATATTGTTGTAGCGCAGGTTCTCGATGTCCTCGTCGATGTTCAAGGCGGCTTGCAGCAGGTTGAACTCCTCGTTCTCGTAACACACTTTCTTGGTCATTCCCAAGCAGTTGAGTGGCTTACCACGCAGGCTGAATACGGCCTGGGTCTGTACGTCGCGGCTCTTGGTGATGCTTCCCGATGCGGAGTCGCCCTCGGTGATGAAGATGGTGCTTTCGAGGCGTTTCTCGTGGTTGGTGTTGAGGTGGATGCGACAGTCGCGGAGCTTGCGGTTGTTGAGGCTGACCTTCTTGGCGCTCTCGCGGGCGGCTTTCTTGATGCCAGCAATCTCCTTACGCTCCTTTTCGTTAGCTTGAATCTTCGCCTGCAATACGCTCACTGTATCAGGGTTCTTGTGCAGGTAGTTGTCCAAGTGTCGTTTCAAAATGTCGAAGACGTATGTCTTCAGGAAAGGACTGTCGTTGGTGCCGTCGGGGTTGTTGGGCGCAAGGTGGGTGGAGCCGAGTTTGGTCTTGGTCTGTGCCTCAAACACAGGCTCTTGAATCCTCACACATAAGGCGCAAATCAAGCCTTGACGGATGTCGGCAGGCTCGTATTCTTTTTGATAGAACTCACGCACCACGCGGGCATAGCCTTCGCGGAAAGCGGACTGGTGTGTGCCGCCTTCGGTGGTGTGCTGACCGTTGACAAACGAATAGAAATAGTCGCTCGACTGTCCGTTCACGTGGGTAAAAGCCGCCTCAAAGTCGCCGTCCTTGATATGGATGATGGGGTAGAGGCCTTCACCTTCCATATTGTTCTGCAAGAGGTCGAGGAGGCCGTTCTTGGAATAATAGCGTTTGTCGTTGTAGATCAAACTCAAGCCACGGTTGAGGTAGGCGTAGTTCCACACGCGCTTCTCGATGTATTCATCAACGTAATGGTAGTTGCCAAACAGAGCGGAATCAGGGATAAACTCGGTTAAAGTCCCAGTATCCAAGGTCCCTGAGCCTGTCGAAGGGCCGACAGTAGTGTTAGGTCCCTGAGCCTGTCGAAGGGCCGCCTCTACTGGAATAATCCCCGAATCATTAATCAATTTTCCCTGAGCAAACTCCACAATTCTCGTCTTGCCCTCACGTATAGACTGCACCCTAAAATAAGACGAAAGCGCATTGACAGCCTTGGTACCCACACCGTTCAATCCGACCGATTTCTGGAATACCTTACTATCATACTTTGCACCTGTATTCAGTTGGGAGACAGCTTCCTTCAGCTTGCCTAACGGAATGCCACGACCATAGTCGCGGATGCTGACCTTTTTTTCTGCTTTGTTGACCGTCACCTCGATTCTCTTACCGAAGCCCGAAGTGAACTCGTCAATGGAGTTGTCAATCACCTCTTTGATGAGCACATAGATGCCGTCGTCCTGTGAGGCACCGTCGCCAAGCTTGCCGATGTACATACCCGGGCGACG
Organism: uncultured Bacteroidales bacterium; assembly: GCA_937902805.1. Taxonomy (GTDB): domain Bacteria; phylum Bacteroidota; class Bacteroidia; order Bacteroidales; family F082; genus Limimorpha. The sequence continues at coordinate 16,056 of CALEMB010000037.1, read as the reverse complement.
ACGGATGTGCTCCATGTCCTCAAGATGGACAATGCTGTCGTCGTTGTAGTTTTCGGTAGTTGGTATGGGGTCTTCGTTTTGCGTGAAGATATCGTCTTCGTTGATTTCGCTCATAGATGTGGATTTTCGGCAAAGGTACGAAAAAAAGTCAAATCAAGCCTTTGATTTCTGTTATCAGCCATTCCCAATCTTGCCGATTTGGAATGAGTTGCGTTATTTTACAACCTGTTTGTTGACGGAACACAATCCATTGATAGACGAACAACGCCGTGTAGGTCAACGTAGTGGTGATGGCCGCGCCACGGATGCCCAACCAGGGAATCAAAGCAAAAGCTGAAACCAAAGTGACGGAAAGCCCTATAAGTGAAGCATAAAGGTTGTATTTTGGCTGCCCTGTGCCGGAGAAGAAGTTGGCAAACACGGTATGTGCCGCAAAAAGCACGACCCCAGGAGCAATCAGTAAGATGACAGGCCGGATGCCGCTGAATTCCGCCGAGAACAGCCATTCAAAGAAACTGGTGGGCAGCAGGCAGATGACAAACAAGGCAGTAAAGGTCAATAGAACTGCGAGCTTCATAAAACGCAAGGTAAGCAAAGTGGCGCGTTGCGCTTTCTCAGTGTTACTCAAGGCGGAAAACTCCACCAAGCCGATGCTTTGACTCACGATGCCCACACCTTCGGTCACTTGAGTTCCTGAGGCATACACGCCAATGGACCTTTCGTCGCAGTGCGTGTTCAACAGATAGAGGCCCAGCCGTTTGTTCAGTGTGCTGACCAACATGGAGAGTTGCATAAACGCCCCATAATGTAGCATTTCCTTCAGGTTGCCTTTCAACGGCTCGCGTTCTTCGCGTTTTAGTGTGGGGAACAGCAGTATCCAACCAATGACCAAAGCGAGGCTGTAACCACAAAACTGAGAGTAGAGTAGGGCTTTGGCCGTCCTCAGATTCAAGGCAAAAATCAGCACCGCCATCATCGTGACTTGGGTGAGTATCTGGATGAGAAACAGCCAGTTGAAAGTGGCGACTTTTTCTTTTCCGAGGAAATAATTGAGGTTAAATTCGTGTAGGCTGTAGACAAAAGTCATCGCCAAAATAAGGGTGGAATAATGCTGCGGAATAATGCTGTAGACCCAAGGGAAGAGGTGCAGAAGGTTAAACACCACAATATAAATCAGCATTACGAATGCAACCCAGCCATACGATATTTTCATAAGGGTGGCAAGTCTCTTGCGAGGCGTGAAATACACCAGTCCGCTGCCAGCAACGAGTTCAATTCCTATTAATAAAAAGGTGATGTCGGTCTGCGCGATGAAGGCCGTGCCCCATTCCGCAGCACCGAGAAACTTGGTGCCCATAATGAGGGTGGCCAACTGCGTCAGCACGTTGACCACCCTAGCTGCTCCTGTTCCAAGTAACTTTTTGAACATCAGTCTACAGGAATGTCCTTATTGACGTTCTTCGAACCCACGAGGGCATAGAAGAGGATGTAGGCGGCGCAGAACAAAACCACAACATAGCTGGTCATGTAGCTGCCTGTCCAGTCGGCGACGAGACCTTGCAGACCCACCATGATGGCGAAGCCAAATACCATGGTCATGAAAGCACCCGAAGCGATGGCTGTGTACTTGCCCAAGCCTTCCGTAGCGAGGTTGAAGATGGCGCCCCACATCACCGAGGTGCAAAGACCCACTAGGATGAAGGCGAAGATGCCTACAGGTACTTGAGCCCAAATGACTTTCAGGTTAGCCCAGTCGATGCCAGGAACATTGACCTGCCAGCTTTGAGGCGCGAGCATACCAAATAGGACCAGCGCAATAGCTGCGATGGAGACCGTGGTCACCATAGCTTTCGACGAAACCTTGCCGCCAATGGCGCCGCCAATAAAACGACCAATGAGCATCATCAGCCAGTAAACGGCCACGATGAGACCTGCAATGGTGCCACTCATACCGAGACCCGGGGTTGCCGCTGTTGGCTCAGAGGTCAGGTATTGAAGGATGTAGGTAGGCGTACCGACCTCGATGCCACCATAAAGGAAGATGGCCAAAATGCCGAGTTTGAAGTGGCGGAACGAGAAGGCGCTGTATTTGTCCTTCACTTCCGATTTCACCTCCACAGGCTGTTGAGGCTCTTCAATCTTAGTGAATAGAATGACAATAAAGCCGATGACGAAGATGGCCAAGGCAATCAGCAGGGCAGGGGTGGCATCGGAAATCTTGGCCTTGGTGGCTTCACCGATGAGGGCGCCCATAAGGATGTAAACCGCTACGGCAGCGGCTGAGTTGAACACGCCACCGATTTGGATGAGTTGGTTGCCTTTGTTGCCGCCACCACCGAGGAGGTTCAGCATGGGGTTGACAACGGTGTTCAGCATGCACATGCAGAAGCCGGCGATGAAGGCACCGATGAGGTAGACACCGAAGCCCAACTTACCGCTGGCCCATTGCACCAGGATGCCTATGATACCAACGGAGAGGGCTATCAATGCGGTTTTTTTGTAGCCGTACTTTTTAATCAACATTCCCGATGGGATACCCATGATCAAGTAGGCGATGAAGTTGCCATAGTTGCCGATTTGCGACAGGAAGTTGCTGGCGCCGAATTGGTTCTTCACAATGACGGCCATCGGTGAGCAGAGGTTGGTCACGAAGGCAATCATGGCGAATAGGGCTATCATCACGATGATGGCGCCCCATTGTTTAGTTTTAGTGCTCATTATTGTAGATTTAAAGATTTAGGATTCAATTTGTTATTTGACTTCGGGACGCGAGACTCCGGGACTTTACCTGTCTCGCAGTCTCGTAGTCACGCAGTCTCGCGTCATATTGTAGAGAACTTGAAGATGATAGTTTCGTTGTACTCTTCTCCTGAGCGCAGGAAGGTGTTGGGGAAGTTGGGCTTGTTGGGCGAGTCGGGGAGGGACTGGCATTCCAAGGCGACACCTGAGTAGTCCTCATAGATGTGGCCGTTCTTGCCTTTCGGACAACCTGAGAGCCAGTTGCCAGTATAGACCTGCACACCAGGCTGTGTCGTGTAAATCTTCACCATGCGACCAGTACCTTCGTGAGACAGTTCGGCGGCCAAAATGAGCTTGTCCTTGGCCACACCATCGATGACCCAACAGCTGTCGTAACCTTTACCGTTAATTAGGTCAGGGAAAGGTTCTTTGATGTCGCGGCCGATGGGCTTGGCTTGAGTGAAGTCCATCGGCGTATCGGCCACGGGAGCCATCTCGCCAGTGGTAATCAGCTCGTTGGTGGCGGGCAGAAAACGCGAGGCATTCAGCCTCAGCTTGTGGTCAAGGATGTCGCCGTTGCCTTCTCCTTTCAGGTTGAAATAGGTGTGGTTGGTCAGGTTGACGATGGTGGTATCAGACGAATAGGCGCATAGACGGATATTCAGCTCGTTCTCGTCGTTAAGGGTGTAATACACCTTCGAGACCAACTCGGCAGGATACCCCGCTTCACCGTCAGCACTAAGGTAGGTGAACACTACACTTTCCCCATTGATGCGGCTGGCCCATTTCTGGTTAGCGAAGCCGATGCTACCGCCATGGAGGTGGTGCTTGCCGTCGCCCGTGTTGAGTTCAAGTTGATATTCAACATCATCAATCTTGAAGCGACCGTTGGCGATGCGGTTGGCAAAACGGCCAGGCGTCTTGCCCATGCAGGGCCCGTCGCCATAGTAATCCGTGGCGTTAGGATAGCCCAAAACGATGTCGTCCATGTGACCGTCACGGTCAGGGGTCATGATGCTGACGATACCCGCACCAATGTCGCTCAACTGCACCTTAACACCGTTGGCATTAGTTAAGGTATACAGCTTGATGACCTTATTGTCAGGGGTTTTGCCCCAGGTTGTTACTTCGATATTCATACTGTTTTCAAATTCGGAATGTGGAATGCTGAATGCCGAATGTCGCAAGGCGATGCTGGGCTTCGCCCAATTCAGCATTCAGCATTCATAATTCCTAATTCCATAGGTTATTCGGATAAACACCCTTCTCAATCAACTCGCGAATCTTCCGCATTACCTCGGGCTTGTCTTCCTTATAGGTAACGCCGAACCAAGAGGCGTTGCTCGACAGCACCTTCAGCTTGGCTGAGCCATCGTGGATGCTTTGGTTCACCATTAGCGGGATGAAAAATTCAGCTTTGATATTGGTCTGGGCAGGACCTTTCAGGAACTCGACAAAACCTTTCTCGGAATACTCGAAGAAATCAGGCGTGAAGCCGAAGAAATTCATAGAGACCAAGGAATCCATATCCAAAGGATGGCTGCCAGTTTCGTCAGTGTAGGCAGCACCACCGTCTTCGGTGTGGCCGATGGCCGTGCGTTCAACGATGGTTTGCAGGTTGCCTTCCGCGTCGGCGGTGCAGATACCGCGACTCACCGTACCGAAGTCCGACATGGTGTTACGCAGCTTGTAAGCCACCATGCTGTAAGCACCTTTCTTGCCTTCGCATTCCATGAGATACTTGGCCAAAACCTCGTAGGCTTCCTTGCCGTAGAAGTCGTCGGCGTTGATGGCGGCAAAAGGCTCGTGGATTACGTCCTTGGCCATCAAGACGGCGTGGCAAGTGCCCCAAGGCTTGACGCGCCCTTCGGGGACGCTAAAGCCTTCCGGCAGCTTGTCGAGAGATTGGTAGACATACTCAACAGGGATACCGAATTTCTCTGTGTTGTTGACTTTCTTAAAGGCCTCGGCGAAGTCCTCGCGGATGACGAAGACCACCTTGCCGAAACCGGCGCGCTTGGCGTCGAAAATTGAATAATCGAGGATAGCTTCGTTGTTAGGGCCGACGCCGTCCATTTGTTTCAGGGCACCATAACGTGAGCCCATGCCTGCTGCTAATACTAATAATGTAGGTTTCATTTTATGTTGAATTGTTTATTGTTGAATCGTTTAATTGTTGTTTGGTCATTGCGAGCGATTAGCGAAGCAATCCAGGATTTGAAATGGTTTTATAGATTGCTTCGTTCCTCGCAATGACGCAAAGCGTGTCATTATTCTGAATTCCGTTAGATTTGTGTCAGATTTGTTTCTAATAAAACTACATTAATCTCCTTGCGCCGTCAGAAATGACTACATCATAAACCTTCGGTTCATGTCCGAATTTGGCGGCGAATTTCTCTTTCGCCGTGGTGATAAAGACCTCATACAACCCTTCTTTGACAAGGTTGATGGTGCAGCCACCGAAGCCACCGCCCATCACGCGGGATCCAGTCACGCCGCATTCCTTGGCGATGTCATTGAGGTAATCCAATTCCTCGCAACTCACCTCGTAGAGCTTGCTCATGCCGTAGTGTGTGCCGTACATGCGGTTGCCAACGGTCTCGTAGTCACCTTTTTCCAAGGCATCGCATACATCGAGGACGCGCTGCTTCTCACCGATGACATATTCCGCGCGCATGTAGTCTTCGGTGGAAATCTCGGCCTTCACCTCGTCAAGCATGGACATGGTGGCGTCGCTGAGGTATTTCACCTTGGGATGTTTCTTGGCAATGTGGGCGCAAGCATTCTCGCAGGACTCGCGGCGTTTGTTGTAGGCTGACGAAGCCAATTCATGCTTCACCACCGTGTCGAGCAGAACCACCTTGTAGCCCTTGGGGTTGAAGGGGAAATACTCAAACTCCATCGTGGCGCAGTTGAGGCGCATCAGGTGGCCGGCCTTGCCGAAGAGGGAGGCGAACTGATCCATGATGCCACATTTCACGCCGACATAATTATGCTCCGTTGCCTGACCGATGCGAGCCAACTCGAACTTGTCGATGTTGAGGTTAAACAGCTCGTTGAGGGCAAAGGCGTAGGTGCTTTCCAAGGCTGCTGATGACGACATTCCGGCACCAATTGGCACATTGCCGAAGAACACGGTATCAAAACCGCCAATGGTGTAGCCTCGTTTTTGTATTTCGCGGCACACGCCGAAAATGTAGTTGGCCCAATGCATGTTGGGGAAGTCCTCTTCCTTCAGCCCAAATTCGCGATAGTCCTCTTTGTCAATGGAATAGGCACGTACCTTGTCGGTGCCGTTAAGCCTAATCACGGCGTAGATGCCTTTATCGATGGCACCAGGGAAGACATAGCCGCCATTGTAGTCGGTGTGTTCACCAATCAGGTTGACGCGTCCAGGCGAGGTATAGAGAATGCCCTCGTTATCAAAGCGCTGCTTGAAAACGGATTTCAATTCTTCAGTGGTCATAGCGTTTTTCGTTTTTGCAAATTTGGGCGCAAGTTAAGAAAAAAACACGAGCCTCCACCGAAAAAATTGACTTTTTTTGAAGGTCAGCTGCCTTGGCCTTTTTTTGCTAAATATTGCGATGGCGTTATATCGTATTTTTTCTTGAAAGAACGAAGGAAAGTAGAATAGGAATTAAAGCCTGCCATCGTGGCGATGTCTTCCAAAGAATGTTGGTTTTCAATGTCTTTGCTCTCCAACATGGCTTTGACCTCTTCCAAACGGAAATCGTTGATGTAGTCGTAGAAGGTCATGTGACATTCATGATTAATATGGTTGCTGAGGTACTGCCGGTTGGTGCCAAGATGCTGTGCCAACTTTTGCAATGTCAGCGTGTTGTCTTGATAGTAACGCTTTTCTTTCATCACCTTGTCGATGTCGCAGCCAATCAATGGCTTACTAGCTTTGGGTTGAGAAGTGGTAGTGGCTGGCTCTTGAGGCTCGTTTTCACATTCATCGGCGGGGGAGGGGGTGAACACCTGCTGATGTATCAGTTTGTGCATGACGTATAAAGCAATGCCGATGCAGATGAAGCAATAGAGCGTGTCGAAAAGCAGGTTGATTCCGGTAGAGGGTTCTGAAAACCATGACTGTTGCGAAACGCTTTCAATAGCCCACAGTAGCTGGAAAGCGAAATAAAGGATGATCAAAACGTTGCTCCAACGTAGATCGAAATAATCCAAGTCTCCAACGTTGTCCAGTAACATTCGAGTATGCTTCTTGATGGAACGGACCAAATACACCAGTAAGACCAATGAAACCGCTAAGGTGTATATTTGCACGACCGCCAAAACTATGGAATTTCGGCAAATAGCAAATAAGAGCATGGCTATTAAATAAGGTATTTCCAAAAGCAGAAGCTGACGCATTCTGTAACGATTAGGAAACACCAACGACATCGCAAACATCATGTAGCCGCCCACAATCACATAGTCGAAGAGTACCAAGAAGGTGTTGAGGAACTCAGAGTAAGGCTGGTTGTTGCAAACTAATACCACGAAGTTATTGAAAAAGCAGATCCCATGCAAGATTAAGACAAAAGCAAAAACCCTTTGAAATTGATAGTTACGGTGTTTCAAAAGCATGTAGATGCCGCATAATGTCAGAAAACACTGTGTCATGCCCGAGACGAAGCATAGCAGCAATATGTAGAATGAGTCGGTATTCATGTTTGCAAAGGTACGTTTTTTCTTTCCCCTATTTAACAAACCACGCCAATTACCTGGTTTTTTACGCATTGCAAACCGAATTTTTACGAAATGATAAAACTGAACCTTTGTTTTTTACGCATTGCAAGCCGCTTTTTGGGCGAATGAAAGACCGATGCGGAGAATTATGGTGACATTTGCAAAAAAGAATGAAATGTATCAACCCAAACAAATCAAAATGAGAAAACAACATTTAAAATCAGCCGTTTTCGCAGTGCTCGCCTTTGCGCTGTGCATGGCGACTTCATGTAAGAAAATCAACGACATCACAAACCCGACAAAGTATGGCAAAATACAGGGCTTTGTGACCAACCTCAACACCTCAGAACCCATCCAAGGCGTGAACATCTCGCTCAGCCCGACGGGAGCCTCCGCCGTGACGGGCAGTGACGGACGCTACGAGTTTACCAACCTCGAGCCAGGTCTTTACACCGTGCAGGGCATGAAGAACGGTTTTGAGAGCAACACGAAGACCATCAAAATCGTCGAAGACCAAGTGTCGTCGGGCGATATGATGCTGAAACCCGTTGTGTCGGGCTTCCGCCTCAACGTAGACTACCTCGACTTCGGTTCAGCCTTTAATACACTGACCTTCAAGATTATCAACGCGAGTGAGACCTTATCGATGAGTTGGGAGATTATTGAAAGCCTGAACTGGCTGACGGTTACCCCCAATTCAGGTAATTTACAAGGTGGCCAGGAAGTGACCCTCACCGTTACCGTCGACCGCAGTTTGCTTTCCCACACCACAACGGGTAACGTCACCATTCATTCCGCTGACATGGAGATGGTGCTGCCGGTCAGTGTGAGTTTGTAATTTAAAAACCTATTAAATCTTTATACCTATGAAAAAAATGAAACTAGTCATGGGCGTCGTTCTCGTCCTCGCATTGGGTCTGTTCTCGACCTCGTGTAAAAAAGAAGTTGCCACGGGCAAAATCCAAGGTCTTGTGACCAACTACGCCACCTCGGAACCCATCCAAGGTGTGAACATCTCGCTTAGCCCCACGGGTGCTTCCGCTGTCACCGGCAGTGATGGCCGCTATGAGTTCAACAACCTCGAACCTGGCAACTACACCGTGCAAGGCACGAAGAGTGGCTTCGAGAGCAACACGAAGAACATCACCATTACCTCTGGTAACGTGTCGTCGGGCGACATGCAGCTGCGTCCCGCTGCCACGGGCTTCCGCCTTAACGTGGATTACCTCGACTTCGGTACCAACTTCACGCAGATGAGCTTCAAGATCATCAACGTTAGCACGACCAATGCCATGAGTTGGGAAATCGTGGAAAGCCTGAACTGGTTGGAGACCTCGCCTTCGACGGGTAGCATCCAGGGCGGACAGGAAACCACCGTCAACGTCGCCATCGACCGCTCGCTGCTGTCGCAAACCACCACGGCCAACATCACCGTGCGTAGCGCAGACCATAGTGTCGTGTTGCCCATCAATGTCACCGTTTCGGGCGACAATGCCCCGCAGTTACAACTGAGCGAGACTACGCTCGACTTTGGCACCACGGCCAACAACCTTTCTTTCTCTGTGATGAATGTCGGTCCGAATGGTACCACGCTCAACTGGACTTGCTCGAACATCACCGTGGATTGGCTGACGCTCAGTCCCACCTCGGGCAGCACGGCAGGAGGTAACTCCACCATGGTGATGGCCACCATCGACCGCACGAAATTCAACGGTATCGTTTCCACAAGTGTCACCGTGAATGGCGCTGGCATGTCGTCCACCATCGTCTTCAACGCACAGTCGGAGGGTAGCGGAGTCGCCATCCTGCAACTCAGCGAAAATACGCTTGACTTTGGCGAGCAAGAGACAGCCATGACTTTCCAAGTGAGGAACATTGGCACCAACAGCAGCGTGCTGGATTGGACCATCAGCACTCCGGCCGTAAACTGGCTTACCATCAGCCCTATGTCGGGCAGCACCGTTGCCGGCAACGCCAGCCTCGTGACCGTCCTTATCGACCGCTCCATGTTTAGCAGCGATGTTTCGACCAACATCACCGTGAGTGGTGGAGGCAACACCGCCAGCATTGCAGTATCGGCCAAATATTTCGATAACACCATTGTGGTGGGTGAAGGCCTGTATTGCTTCTTCAACTTCGACGAACAGGATATTGTGGACTATAATGGCAATTATACGGGCATCAACGCTGGCGCCGTGCCTTCTTCGGACACACCGAGTGGACAGGGCAAGTCGATGCAGTTCGACGGCAACTCGTTCATCCTTGTGCAAAACAACATTGTTCCCACAAGCACCAACTACACAATTAGCTATTGGTTCAAGACCACTAGCTCGGGCCAATACATGATTGGTTCCGATAAATATGGAAGTGATTTGGTTGGCACGTATGATGAGTGTGTGATTGCCTTCACCACGAGTTCAAAGTATTTCTTCCGCTTTGCAAATTGGCGTGTACATTTCGAGTCTGAATACACCATGGATCCATATTTTGATAATCAATGGCACATGCTGACCTTCACCTTCAATGGTGCAATGGGTATGGTGTATTTGGATGGCGTTTTGAAGGGCACCCATGTGAATACCAACTACATGTGGGACGCTCCGACCGCCACGTATTTTGGAAGCAACTGCAAGATGCTTGATGGCAAGACCAACTTCAACGGCAAACTTGACAACTTCCGCAGCTATAGCCGCGCTTTGAGTGCGACCGAAATCCAAGCTTTGTACAACGCAAGGCAGTAATGAGATTTTAATCAAATAATAAGTTAGTGCTATGACACGGGACTTCGAGACAATGGACAAATTCCATTGCTTCCGAAGTCTCGTGTTTCACTTTATAACGTTGAATTGTAAACTTAATTGGTTCATATTCTTATGAAAAAACTGGAACTAAAATTGGCTTGTGCCATCTTGTTTGTCTTCTCACTGTGTCTGATAACCTCCTGCGTTAAGGAGAAAGCCACGGGTCGCATCCAAGGCATCGTCACCAATGCCAACACCACCGAGCCCATTCAAGGCGTGAACATCTCGCTTAGCCCTTCAGGTGCCTCTGCAGTGACAGGAAGCGATGGCCGCTATGAATTCAACAACCTTGAACCTGGCAATTACACCGTGCAAGGCGTGAAGCAAGGCTACGAGAGCAACACCAAGAACATCAGCATCACGGCGGGCAATGTTTCGTCAGGCGACATGCAGTTGCGTCCTATGGTGAGCGGTTTCCGTCTCAATGTGGAATACCTCGATTTTGGTCCTAGCTTCTCGCAGTTGCAGTTCAAGATTATCAACAAAAGCGAGACTATTCCGTTGAGTTGGGAGATCATGGAGAGCTTGAATTGGATGGAGGTGACACCCAACACTGGCAATCTCAGCGGCGGTCAGGAAACCACCGTCACGGTGAACATCGACCGCTCGCTCATCCAGCAGAGTACTACAGCCAACCTTACCGTACGCAGCGGCGACCAGAGCGTCGTGCTGCCCGTCAATGTGACTGTGAATGGCAATGATGGTCCACAGCTCCATCTCAGCGAGACTTCCTTGGATTTTGGCACCACTGCCACAAGCCTTGCCTTTTATGTTCAAAACACAGGCCCTGCAACCACTTCGCTCAACTGGGTGTGCTCCAGCATCAATGTGAGTTGGTTGACGCTCAATCCCATTTCGGGTAACACGGCTGGTGGCACTAGCACACAGGTGATTGCAACCATCGACCGCAGCCAAATCACAGGCATAGTTTCGACCTCTGTCACTGTCACTGGCGCCGGTTCCTCGCAAGCCATCACCTTTACGGCTTCGGCGAGCGGTACGGGCACAGCCATCCTGCAATTGAGCGAAGAGTCTTTGGACTTTGGCGAGACAGCCACCACAAAGACCTTCCAAGTACGTAATGTAGGTAGCGACGGCACCACACTTGACTGGACCATAGCAACGCCTTCGGTGGATTGGCTGACGTTCAATCCTATGTCGGGTACTACTGCCTCGGGTAGCGGTTCTTTGGTGACCGCAATCATCGACAGGTCCAAGATTCACGGTCCTGTTTCAACTACTGTTACAGTGAATGGATCGAACAATAGTGCGAACCTCAGCGTTTCGGCCGCTTATGTCGACAATACCTTGGTGGTTAGCGATGGCTTGTTCTGCTTCTTTAATTTCGATGGCGATCAAATTGTGGACTATTACGGCAATTACACTGGCATTAATGCTGGCGCGGTGGTCTCAACCGACACTCCGAGCGGAGAAGGTCACTCATATCAGTTCAATGGAGAAAATGCCTTTATCCTTGTTCAAGATAACATTGTTCCAGCTGGTAGCCCTTTCACAATAAATATTTGGTTTAAGACTGGCAGAAACAATCAAGCTTTGATAGGAAGTGACGATCATTTCACAGCTTGGTCGGAATCATGTTTGGTTTTCAAGGAGGATTCACATATTGAATACTGCTCTGGAAACTATGCTTATTGGACAACTGACGGAACGGTTACGCCTTATATTGACAACCGATGGCACATGTTGACGCTTACCTTCAATGGAAGTATTGGCATGATTTATATTGACGGCAACTTGTTTGAGACTAAATCTCGCGATGATTTGGCCTGGGGCAGCGAAGTGAACAATAGCTTCTTTGGCGTTGATAAAGAGCAACATGGTGATGCCTATGGCTTTTATAACGGCAAGCTCGATAACTTCCGCAGTTATAACCGCGCTTTGAGTACGACGGAGATCCAAGCTTTGTACAACGCAAAGCAATAAGAAATAAGCTTTAGAACGATTAACTAATTTTTTCGGCGGCCTCGGCAATGTCTGGGGCCGCCATTTTTTATGGTCGCTGATGACATAAAAACGATTTCTGCCTTGATTGTTTGATATTTTTGTACTTTTGCTTGTTCAGATAGTAATAACCTAATAACCCCATTTATAATGAAAAAGACCATTATTTTACTATTTGCAATGATGTTTTCGTTGTTTTCGAGAGCACAAGACATCAGTTTCGACCAGTATTTCCTCGACGAAGGATCGTTGCGTATGGATGTCTTCCAATGCGGTAATGCCGAAGGCTCGCATTATGTGTTTGAGCGTTTTGTCATCGAGCCGTATTTCGGTGGCTCCAAAGTCAATTTGATAGACCCGTTCAATTTCGGTACCAACCGAGTTAAAGTGATTGACGTACAAACCAATACCTTGATTTATTCGAGAGGCTATAACACCTTGTTCCAGGAATGGCAAACCACCGATGAAGCCCGAGTGATGGAACGTTGCTATGAAGAATCAGTGAGTGTTCCGTTGCCGAGAAATGAGGCTTATATCATCCTCGAAATCAGGAATTTCGATGGCGAGTTTGAAGAAATTTTCTCAAAACTTTATGAGCCTAACGAAATATTCAATACCACGGAGCAGCGCTATGTGTTTCCCGTTCATGATGTTATGGTCAATGGTGCTCCCGAAAGCAAGGTGGACATTGTGATTTTGCCCGAAGGCTATACCGCTGATGAGATGTCCCAGTTTGAGGAGCATTGCCAGAACTTGGTCAATGTTTTTTCCCAAGCGGAGCCGTTTGCAAGCCATATCAACGACTTCAATTTCCGCGCTGTGCTTGCACCTTCCGAGGAAAGCGGTGTCGACATTCCTGCCTCGCATACTTGGGTGCGTACCATCCTCAATTCGCATTTCTACACTTTCTATATTGACCGTTATTGTACCACTCGCAACTATTTCTCGGTGAAGGACGTGGCCGCCAATGCGCCTTACGACCAAATCTACATCTTGGTGAACAGCAGTCAGTATGGCGGCGGCGGTTTCTACAACTTCTATTCGATGAGTACGGCTGGCAATATGTCGTCTTCCAGTGTCATCGTGCATGAGTTTGGCCATGCTTTCGCAGGTCTGGCCGACGAATACGAGGAGCCTGACAATCCATTGGCCTTGCTATATAATCTGAACATTGAGCCTTGGGAACCCAATATCACCACTTTGGTGGACTTTGAATCGAAATGGGCGGATCTGGTAGCTCCCGAGACACCTATTCCCACTCCGGACACTTATCAGTATAACAACACGGTAGGCGCTTTTGAAGGCGGAGGCTATTTGTCGCAAGGCATGTATCGGCCGCAACGCAATTGCATGATGCGCAATTATGCCCCTTTCTGTGCCGTGTGCAACAGGACGATTGAAGCCGTGATCGAAGCGCATTCCGATACTCCGGTGGCGGTAAGACCGGAACTGCTGGGGTCTGAGTCATTGTTTCGTGTATGTCCCAATCCAGCTACGGATTTCATCGATGTGTTTGTCAATCAAGCGGATGGTCAAGCGGAAATCCTCGACATGAACGGAAAGGTTGTGATGACGGTTCAACTCAAAAACGAGGCGAACAGAATCGGCATCAGCGACTTGCCCAAGGGTGTGTATGTGCTACGCGTGAATGGTGAGACTCGTAAATTTGTGAAACAATGAATTGCAGGCATTTGATATGGATGTTAATGAGCGGTCTGATGTTGGCTTCTTGTGCCAACAGCCCCGAGCCTAGTGGCCCTATTCCAAGCCGTCAACAACTGGAATGGCAACAGCTTGAAAACTATGCGTTTATCCACTTTGGCTTAAACACGTTTAATAATATGGAATGGGGCTATGGCAACACGCCATCCCATACATTCAATCCGTCTGATTTGGACTGCGAACAATGGGTTTTGACCTTGAAAGCCGCTGGTATGAAAGGTGTGATTCTTACGGCAAAGCATCACGATGGCTTCTGCCTTTGGCCAACTGCTACCACAGAATATTCCATTAAAAATACTTATTATAAAAATGGGGAAGGAGACTTGGTCAAAGAGCTGGCCGATGCTTGCAAGAAGCATGGATTGAAGTTTGGGCTGTACCTCTCGCCTTGGGACCGCAACCAAGCCGAATATGGCTATCAAGGCTATGTGGACATCTATCACCGTCAGATTGAGGAGCTTGTGAGCAACTATGGTCCGCTGTTTGAGTTTTGGTTCGATGGTGCCAACGGTGGCACAGGCTGGTATGGTGGTGCCGATGAGATGCGCTCCATAGTAGCGGAAAAGTATTACGATTATGAGAAAGCGAGAGACATCGTGTGGAAATACTGCCCCAATACGAGCATTTTCGGTGGTACGGTGCCGACATTACGCTGGATTGGCAACGAACAAGGAAAGGCAGGCATCACACAATGGTGCATGTACAAAACTGATTTTGAATCGCTTAATGATACAAAGGCCTTGCAACAAGGCTATCGTGACGGCGAGGCTTGGCTGCCTGCTGAGGTGGATGTGTCCATTCGTCCCGGATGGTTCTACCATGCGAGTGAGGACGACCAAGTGAAAACCGTGGGCCAGCTGATGGATTTGTATTACCAAAGTGTAGGCCGCAACACAAACTTATTACTTAATTTCTCTGTGAATCAAGAGGGTAGGATTCCGAGCATTGATTCTGCTAATACTGTGCAATGGCATCAGAGGTTGCAAAAGGAATTTGCCGACAACCTGTTGAAAGGTTGCAAGGTGACGGCCAGCAACACCCGCTCTTGGCGGTTCGGTCCGAAGTATGTTCTGGATGAAGACTACACAAAATACTGGGCAACGGAAGACGGCATCCATCAAGCGGAACTCATCTTCGATTTTCCGAAAGCTACCGCTTTCAACCGCCTACTATTACAAGAGTATATTCCTTTGGGACAGAATGTTGATGCATTCTATTTGGATTATTACTTTAATAGCAAATGGTTGCCCATAGAAGTGAACGAGCCGACAACTACCATCGGTTACAAGCGACTTGTTCGTTTCCAGACTGTTAAAGCTGATAAGTTAAGAATTAGGTTTAAGGTCTTTAAGGGCACTTTGTGCATTAATAGAGTAGGCGCATTTTTAACAGAAACAACAGAAATTGCACCTTGACCGTCATTGCGGGCTTGACCCGCAATCTCCAATGCGAGAGGGTTTCGTCTCCGCATTTGGGAGATGGCGGATCCTTGTCCGCCATGACGGCAAAAGGGAAAGAGTGTCGTAATCGGTCTTATGTCGTATTAAAAGAATCTCAATTATTTATGATCGAACACCATCCGTTGAAACCTTTCCTGCCCGCCAATGCCAAGGTCTTATTTCTGGGCAGTTTCCCACCGCCAAAGAAGCGTTGGTGCATGGACTTTTTCTACCCCAATTTCATCAACGACCACTGGCGCATTGAGGGCGAGATATGGTTCGGTGACCGCAACCATTTCGTTGACACAGAGCACAAATGCTTCAAAAAGGATGAAATCGTGGCTTTCCTCAACGAGAAAGGCATTGCCTTCTTCGATACTGCTATGGCAGTCAAGCGGTTGAAAGACAACGCCTCGGATGCTTTCTTGGATATCATCGAGCACACTGACATCCGAGCCTTGCTTGCCCAGATGCCGCAATGTCACGCTATCGCTACGACGGGTGAGAAAGCCACTGCCGAAGTGTGCAGCTATTTCAAGGTCGATACGATCCCTTCGCCCAACACGAAAGTGGCTCTCGAAGATGGTTTAACTTTGTATCGATTACCCTCATCTTCAAGAGCCTATCCATTATCATTTGACAAAAAAGTTGAAGCCTATAAAAGGATGTTTGAGGCGGTGGTTGGGTGTTGATATTGGATTGCC
>CALEMB010000036.1 GCA_937902805.1 uncultured Bacteroidales bacterium | reverse complement strand
ATATCGGTCTCGGCATTCCTGCTGAACCGCTCTTCCGATCTCGATCTCCTCGGTGAAGTCGAGCAAACCCTTGTCATTCAGCATCTGATACCAAGCGAAGACCTTCTTCATATCAGAGGGATAGACAGCTTCCTCGTCGTAGTCGGGCATGACAAAAGCGAACTTCTCGCGCAACTCTTCATTGCTGGCCTTCTTGAAGTCAAAATCGACCTTGTCGCCCATCTTCTCGTGAATCATCTTGAAGACCTCCTTCAGCGGACGGTCCTCGTCGGTGGAGAAGATGGAAATCTCCTCAAGGGAGCTCATACGGTCATGGGCAAAGGCGGGCATGCACTTGCCGTCAACAACCGATTCAACGATAAGCCTACCAATGGCTTGAGACTTCACCTGATAAAGACCAGGTTTGCCTGATATCGAAACAATTTTGCTTAAATCCATAGTTCAATCATTTTTCAAAAACGGCTGCAAAAATAGGAAAAAAGTTTGGAAACTTTCTTCAAACCGAGAAAAAAACAGCTCAATACTCCAACCGTATCTCATCCACCCAAAGCACATTGTCCAAGGCGCCCGTGAAAGCGCCACAGCTACCTGAGGACAGCCACATGATAGCATGGGTGATGGGACAATCCGCATCAGCCCAAGCCTCTTCGAGGATGGGCTTTTTCTTGCCTTTACTGTTGATGGCATACATCGTCCTTTCGCCCGTAATCAAGTCCATATAGGGCTGAAAATCTGCCGATTCTCGGGCATCGCCGTAGATAACAGGAAGACGAAAGTCATTCATCCAACCATTAGAGGACTTGTCAATGTGATAGATCACCGTCCCTACTCGCTTGGCGTGGATATTGCCTTTGGCATCCTCCCAACGGTATTGCAAGACAAAAAGTATCTCTGCTGGGTCATAGCCGTCATACTCTGTGGTGCGGGTAGTGGTACCTTTTACCAGCTTCCCTGTATTGGGAATATTGGCCTTATAATTGAGCACCAAAGCTTTAGGCCGTTTCGTAAACGGGATACCCCAATCAATGAAAGCAAAAGGATCGTTAACACCTGTCACGGGCTCCAGCATCTTGCCCCAATAGATGGAACCGGCTGCCAGCACGTTGAAATTAAACATTCCCGCCACCTTGCAGTATGCGAACTGCGTAGCAAGTTTAGCGCACGTCCCCGTCAGGCCTTTATCGGGCGTAACATTGTTGCTGGTTTTCACCACACCCATCACCTTGGCAAAAGCGTTTGAAGTCGACCATATCGTGTTTTTGTAGTCATACACCCCTTTTCCCCGAATCGTATCCGTCGGGCCGATGACATAAAGGACCTTCTCTTGCCCACCAATGATTTGTGACTCTGTGATATAGCGCACCGCCCACTGCTCAAAGTCGCCAAAAGGCACCTTCTCGTAGCGTTGGCCATACGCCATCACACTGAAAAGCAGACTCAATATGATTACTTGTACTTTTGCCATAATGTTGCTACTAAAGGATGGGGCAAGAGAGCAATCAAAGGCGGCAGATAGATGTTCATGAAGCCCGGCTTCACAACACGTTTCTTGCGCATCATACCTTTCAAAGCCTTCCTGACCAGCCATTGTGGTGTACCAATTACTCCAATTTTCACGCCAAGCTGTAACAAATTGGGTTTCAACCTGTAAAGCGGTGTGGCGATGGCTGCTGGACATACCGTGGTGACACCTACGTTATAAGGGCGCATCTCGAAATAGAGCGACTTGCCAAAACTCTTCAGATAAGCTTTCGTGGCGGAATAAATGGTGATGCCTGGGCAAGGCAGTTTGGCCGCCATCGACGACATATTAATAATATAGCCGTAGCCACGTTTCTTCATTTCCTCACCAAACAGCATGCACAATCTCGTTGGAGTGAAAGTATGCAAACGCAACATCGTCAGGGCCTTGCGTTCGTTGTCACGACTCAGTTCCTCGAAGAAGAACATGCCCGCGTTGTTGATGAGGATGTCGATTTGCAGGTTCTCGGACTGACAGAAGGCCAGCAGTTCGTCAGCCGCAATATCGGTAGACAAGTCTTGATAACGCGTCTTCACTTGAACACCATATTTCGACTTCAAATCCTCTGCTGTCGTTTGGAGTTCCTGCTCTTGGATACTGACCAACAACAGGTTGCATCCCATTTCGGACAACTGTTTCGCATATTCCAAGCCCATACCAGAACTACCTCCGGTAATCAAAGCCCAAGGCTGATGGCCATGGGCTTCAACGAAACGCTGCAACCATTTTTCCTTGTTCATCCTTTCTTCTCCGCTTTTTTAATCTCTCTCTGAATCTTCTTAGGAAGTTCCTCGTCGACGCAGTGATGGCACTTCATGTCAAGCGTGTACATACGTCCGATGCAATAGTTGGAGTGTTTGCACTCGCTGCGCGTCACCTCGCCGCGTTGCAACTTATTGATAAAATCGGTGTCGTTAATCAGGGCGCGGGCCATTTGGAAAGCCACAAAGCCTGAGTCGAGCACTTCTTCCATCTTTTCTTTGGAAATCATGCCACCCACATAAATCAAGGGCATCTTCAGGTTTTCGCGGAACACCTTGGCATCCTCCAAGAAATAGCCTTCGCTGAAAGGCACCGTGGGAATCATCATGCGACCGAAAAACTTCAGACCCAATTTGAGCCACCAGAACTTCTTGGGATCCATGTAATGAGCCAAGGTCTTGAGCGGCATGGCGCCACGCATCACCTCCATCGGGGCCTTGCTGACAAAGCCTGCCGTCAGCACGAGGGCATGAACGCCAAGCTTTTCCAGTTCTTTGGCCACGATGATGCAGTCGTCTTGGTCCATACCTTTACGGAAACCGTCGTGCATGTTCACCTTGACCACCACGGCCATATCATTGCCAGCGACGCGCATCACCTCTTCGATAACGAGTTTCATGAAACGCATACGGTTGTCCAATACACCACCAAATTCATCACGACGGTGGTTGGTATAGGGCGACAGGAACTGGCTGATGAGATAGCCATGTCCCGCATGGATTTCAACGCAGTCGAAGCCTGCCTTGCGGGCGAGGTCGACAGCCTTGCCGAAATCGAGGACAAGAGAATAGATCTCCTCTTTCTTGAGTTTTCTGACGAGAGTCGGAGAATAGAGGTTGAAGCCTCCCGAAGCACCCACGGGCATACAGCCACAGGTGGCTCGGTGTGTCATGTTACCGCAGTGTCCCAGTTGGATGGAAGCCTTGGCACCATAGGAATGCACGGAGTCGGTGAGACGTTTCAGATCGGGGACGATTTCCTCGCGCATCCACAGCTGGCCGTCGAACGACAGACCCGACTGGTTGACGGCAGCGTAAGCCACTGTCGTCATGCCGACGCCGCCGCGCGACACCGCAGTATGGTATTCGATTAATTCGTCAGAGGGACGGTTGCCATGGGCCATATTTTCAAAAGCCGCTGAGCGTATCACCCTGTTGCGTAAGGTGATAGGACCTATGTTACAAGGAGTGAATATAGGTGAGTTTTCCATAGTTCAATAGATGAAAGGTATGATTCTTTTTACTTTTTTCGTGTCCAATTCGTCGCCAAACTCAACTTGGTACTTGTCGTAGATACGAGCTGCGCGGGGGCCAAGGTTGGCAAAGGTCCATAAAGCGAACACTGCACCTGCCCACGACCAAGTGAGAATGGCAAAGCCAGTCCATTCCACCACCTCGCCAAAATAGTTGGCTGAGGTGACATAGCGGAACATGCCGTCCTTAGGCAGATAATGATTAGTGTCGCCCTCCTTGCGCAGGTTGCGGATGATGTCGTCGGATTGGATGTTGATATACATTCCGATGATGAAGATGATGAAGCCTGCGATGAACCTCGGGTCAGAAAACCAATTGCTGCCATAGAAATCAATAGGCGAGATGTAGAAAATCCAACCGCCTTGCATCGTGGCATTCAACAGGTTGAACGTTACGCCCATCAAAATGATGGAAAGCGGCATCACGCTATTCCCTCGCATCCGGAACGGGAAAACGAACGAGCGTTGGATATAATGCAATTCAAACAAAAACAGGAAAGAAAGGCGCACCAAATCGTCGCGACGGTCCGAAAACCACCATAGCAACAGCATGGCGAAAAACACGGGCGATTCCATCAGCACCCAGCCCAGCTTGTTGTTGACTGCTGGCCCCCATTTCTTGTCATAAAATTTACCATAGCCTGCGTCAACAAAAAAGAGGCTGACGAACACCACCAAGGCCACTACAGCCATGACAATGAGAAAGATATTAAAAGTGTGTAATGTCATCTGTGTATTAATTAAAGGTGGCAAAAATAGGGAAAAACCATATAAGTCGTTGATTTTTTCACTAAACAATTGGAAAAAATCTATTATCTTTGCACTTTAAACCTTTAAAAAAAGAAGCAAAAATGAATGCGAATTGGATCCTTATTATCGTCATTGGCATTGTTGGACTTTTGGTGCAATGGAAGCTGAAAAGCGTGTTTGCCAAGTATTCGAAGGTGCTCTCACCAGGTGGCTTGACAGGTGCGCAAATCGCGCAAAAAATGTTAAATGACAACGGCATTTATGACGTTCAGGTCACCTGCATCCAAGGACAACTCACCGACCACTACGACCCCACCAAGAAAACCGTCAACCTGAGTGAGGACGTGTACCGTACAAATAGCGTTGCAGCCGCTGCTGTCGCTGCTCACGAATGCGGTCACGCCGTGCAGCACAAAGAGGGTTATGCCCCTCTGAAACTCCGCTCCGCCTTGGTGCCCGCCGTCAACATCTCGTCAAAGCTCTCGATGATCGTTATCATCATTGGTTTGCTAATCATTAACACCTTCCCTGCCCTATTTTGGGTGGGCATCGCCATGTTTGCCATGGTGTTCCTTTTCAGCGTCATCACCTTGCCCGTTGAGTTCAATGCCTCAAAAAGGGCCTTGGCATGGTTGGAGTCATCCAACTCACTCAGTCCAACCGAGGTTGCACAAGCCAAGGAAGCCTTGAGTTGGGCTGCTGGCACATACGTAGTCGCTGCATTGTCATCATTGGCTTCGTTGCTGTATTACGTTGGTCTGGGGAGTAGACGGTAAACAATTTTCCGGATTTTCTGAATACGTTCGAGAAAAAGTCGTAATTTAGCCGACCATTTTTTCAAAAATCAATCATCAAAACAAATAAAAACAACACACATGAGCACTATTAAAGATTTGGAACCGAATGGCGTGTTTAGGAATTTCTACAGCTTGACGCAGATTCCGCGCCCTTCGAAGAAAGAAGCCAAAGTGATCGCCTTCATGAAGCAATGGGGCGAAGAGCACGGCCTTGAAACTATCGTCGACGACTGCGGCAACGTCATCATGCGCAAGCCTGCCACGCCTGGCATGGAGAACCGCAAAGGCGTCATCCTGCAGGCCCATTTGGATATGGTCCCGCAGAAGAACGCCGACAAGGTGCACGATTTCGAGAACGACCCGATTGAGACCCACATCGAAGACGGTTGGGTGAAGGCCAACGGCACCACCCTCGGCGCCGACGACGGGCTGGGCGCTGCCGCTGCCATGGCAGTCCTCGAAGCCACTGACCTGCAACATGGTCCCATCGAGGCCCTCTTCACCATCGACGAAGAGACGGGCATGACGGGCGCCAATAAATTACAACCTGGCGTGCTGAAAGGCGACATCCTGATGAACATGGACTCCGAGACTGAAGGCGAACTTTATGTGGGTTGCGCTGGCGGCGTTGACAACATCGGTACCTGGACGCCTGCATTTGAGGCTGTTCCCGCTGGTATGAAAGCCTTCCGCCTTTTCGTGAAAGGTCTGAAGGGCGGTCACTCAGGCATGGACATCAACCTAGGTCGCGCCAATGCCAATAAGGTGATGAACGCCATGTTGCTGATGGCGGCCGAGAAATACGGCCTGCGTCTCGCCAAGATTGATGGCGGCAGCCTGCGCAACGCCATCCCAAGAGAAGCCGAAGCCATCGTGGTCGTGCCTGCCGACAAGGAAGAAGAGTTCAAGCAATATGCAGCTGAATACGAGGCCATCTGCAAGGAAGAGTTCGCTGAAGTGGAGCCCGAGTTGGCCATCCTCTGCGAATCCACCGAGATGCCGAAGGAAGTCATCGACGTGAAGACGCAAAACAATATGTTCACCGCTATTGCCCGCTATCCTAACGGTGTTATCGCCATGTCGGAAGACTTTGAAGGCACCACCGAGACCTCGAGCAACCTGGCTACATGGAAGATGGAAAACGGCAAGATTGAGTGCGTCTCACTGACCCGTAGCCTTGTCGACGCCGCCAAGGACAAACTCGCAGAGCAAATCCGCAAGAACCTCACCGACAATGGTGCCGAGGCCTACTCCACTGGTGACTATCCTGGCTGGAAACCTAACATCAACTCCACCATCCTCAACCTGATGAAGAAAGTCTATCAGGAAAAGTTCGGCAAGGAAGCCAAGATTATGGTCATCCACGCTGGTCTGGAATGCGGTATCCTCGGCTCGAAATACCCGAATTGGGACATGGTGAGCTTCGGCCCGACCTTGGTGCACCCGCACTCACCCGACGAAGCCTTGCTCATCGAGAGCGTGCAGCCTTTCTGGGATTTCATCGTCGAAACGCTGAAAAACATCCCCGAAAAGGAAGCTATCGCATAAGCATTTCATAATCAATAATTTGAAAAAGGCGAAAACGGTTTTAGTTTCGCCTTTTTCATTTTTTTCAAGAAAAATGTTGGAGCAAAGGAAAATCTTTGTACTTTTGCAGCCCGATTCAAAGGGACTTTAGCGAAAAGTAACAATAAATAAGATAGAGAGATGAAGCGCACTTATCAACCTTCGAACAGAAAACGTAGAAACAAACACGGTTTCAGAGAGAGAATGTCAACGGCTAACGGCCGTAAGGTTTTGGCCCGCAGAAGAGCCAAAGGCAGAAAAAAACTTACAGTTTCTGACGAGTATTAATCTCATTCCGTGAAAACGGAATCGGAAGCCGTTATATTTCTCATTTAAGGTAAACGGAAGGCGAGCCCTTTGGGCTACGCCTTTTGTTGTTTGTGTCTTTGTAGAGACGGTGTGACACCGTCTCTACATTCATTTTTCGCAACAGTATATGATTTCCTCTCCCCTACGCGCCAGACGCATCCTTTCACGCTGTTCGTCAGGAATCTCGTAATAAATCCTGTCTTCCGTTACCTTGAAGCCCGCCTTGCGTAGCACCTCGGCATAATCACGTCCGAACTGGCGCACATGGTCGTATTGTCCGAAGAGGCGTTCACGTTCCTTCGGGTCGGTGATACTCGGGTCTTCAAAGGTGTCGACATCGGGGTTGATGGGAACAAGAAGTATCGCCCAACCGCCAGGTTTCAGTATGCGCTTGATTTCAGCAAAAGCCTTGTTCGCATCGTTGACATGCTCCAACACATGGTTGCAGATGACCACATCGTAGGTGTCGTTCGGCTGGTCGATAGCGGTGACATCGAGATGTAAGTCGGCAATGGGAGAATCGAGGTCGGCCGTGGTGTAATCCAAATTCTTCAAGGCACGAAAACGCTTCAGGAAGGGCTGTTCCGGTGCAAAATGCAACACCTTTAGCGGTGCCGTGAAGAAATCCGTCTTCTCTTTCAGATAAAGCCATAAGAGACGATGCCTCTCCAATGACAAGCATTTGGGGCACAAACGATTGTCCATGGCTTTTCCATAGCCGTAAGGCAAAAACTTTCGGAAACGGCCTCCACAAACGGGGCATTCCACCTTGTTGCCAATATAGAATGGGCGAACCAATAAGCTAAAAAGATAGCTCAGTTTGATGAGCCACTGGCGAGGAAAAATTCTGGTGAAAAAGGCTATCAGTTTCTTCATATTCAGATAATCGCATTTGATAGCGCAAAGATAAGCAAAGAATCCCTATCTTTGCAAAAAATAATGAAAATGCGGTTTTCTATCATCATACCCGTTTACAACCGGCCTCAGGAAGTCGATGAGCTATTGGAAAGCCTTTGTGCACAGACCTTCAAGGACTTTGAGGTCGTCGTGGTGGAGGACGGCTCGTCAGAAAAGTGCGATACGGTTTGTGAGAAATATGCCAACCGTTTGGCGTTGAGCTACCACTTCAAGCCCAACAGCGGGCCTGGTCCCTCTCGCAACTACGGCGCAGAACACAGCCAAGGCGAATACCTCATCATCTTGGATTCTGACGTTATCGTTCCCGAAAACTATTTGGAAACCATCGAGGAAGAGCTGGATCGCGAGCCTTGCGATGCTTTCGGTGGTCCCGACCGCGCGCACGAGTCATTCACGCCCATACAGAAGGCCATCAACTATGCCATGACCTCATTTTTCACTACGGGAGGCATCCGTGGCGGCAAGAAAAAACTGGACAAATTCTATCCTCGCAGTTTTAACTTAGGCATCAAGAAAAGCGTTTATGAGGCTTTGGGCGGCTTCGCCCCCATGCGTTACGGTGAGGACATCGACCTCAGCACCCGTATCTTCAAGGGAGGCTACAGTTGTCGTCTCTTCCCCGAGGCTTTCGTCTACCACAAGAGACGCGTCAAATTCAGTTCGTTCTTCCGTCAGGTGAAACACAGCGGTGAGGCACGTGTAGAACTGAAGAAAAAATATCCCGAGACCTTCAAACTCGTCCATCTCCTGCCTGCGGCATTTGTGGCTGGCAACCTATTGTTGGTCATGCTGGGCATCTTCCACCACTGGCTGTGGCTCATGCCCATCGCCCTTTATGTCGTGATGGTTTTCGTCGACTCGCTCGTCAAAAACAAGGACCCGAAAGTGGCCTTGCTCAGTGTCCCTGCGGCCTATTGCCAGCTTTTCGGCTATGGCACGGGATTCATTGGAGCCGCATTTCGTGAGATTCTAGGCAAAAAACAACCTTCGCAAGGAGAAAAATCGTAATTTCGCCGCATTATTATAAACAGACATGGGAGCTTTTTTCAGGATATTACTCATCGCCATTTTGATATTCTATGCTTTCAACATGATTATCAAGATGATATTTAGGCGTAAAATGAAGAAACTGCAACAGCAGATGGAGCAATTCTCGCAAGGTGAGGCACAAAGCCCCACCGAGGAGACACAAAAAGCCCATGTCGACCCTAACATTGGAGAATACACTGATTTTGAAGAAATAGAATAGAAAAACAAGACAAAATGAATAATACCTCAAAAGAAAACAAGACACAATCGGTCCTTCGACACCCTTCGACAAGCTCAGGGGCCACTCAGGGACCAAAGATTTTGAGCATCGTCGGAGCCATCCTCGCCTTTGCCGCCATCACCTTGATTTACTTCAACCCTGTGTTGCAAGGCAAGCGCATCAAGCAACACGACATTGAGATGCACCTCGGCATGTCGCAGGAAATCAACCAATACCGCGAAGCCACTGGAGAGCAAACCCTTTGGACCGACACCCCATTTGCGGGTATGCCAGCATGGAACATTTCGGTCCAGCCAAAAGGCAACCTCACCAACCCAATTTACAAAGGTTTAAGTTTAGGCTTCCCCCATCCCATTGGCTCCGTATTCATTTGTATGTTAGGCTTTTTCGTCCTATTATTGGTGCTCGACTGCGGTTTTTGGATTAGTTTCATAGGTGCCATTGCCTACGGGTTCACATCATACCTATTCATCGTCATTGGGGCGGGACACAACGCCAAAGCTATGGCTATGGCGTATATGGCTCCCGTCATTGCAGGCATATTGTTGACCTACAAAGGCAAATACCTTTGGGGTTGGCTTTTGACCGCCTTTGCCTTGGCCTTTGAAGTACGCACGGGGCACCTGCAAATCACCTATTATCTGGCATTGATTGTCGTCATTTTGGTCATCGCTGAGTTTATTAGCGACATCAAAAACAAGCAGTTAGGGCATTTCTTCAAAGCTTCCGTCGGATTGATAGTGGCGGCTATCATTGGCGTTCTGACCTGCTCGACATCACTCTACGGCAGTTATGAATTTGGCAAGGAGACTACACGTGGCAAACCCGTGCTGACCCGCAACGAAGCCAACCAAACCCAAGGTCTCGACCGCGACTACATCACGCAATGGAGCTATGGCAAGGGCGAGACTTGGAGTCTGCTGATACCCAATGCCAAAGGTGGTGCTTCGGCTTATATCGGGAAACAAAACCCCGCCTTAGACAAAGCTGACCGTCAGTTCAGAGAAAGTATCGCACAAAGCAATGCCTATTGGGGCGACCAACCCGGCACCAGCGGTCCCGTGTATGTGGGTGCCATTGTGGTGTTCCTCTTCGTTTTGGGCACATTGACAGTAAAAGGCAACCTGAAATGGGCCTTACTCGTCGCCACCTTGCTCTCCATCCTGCTCAGCTGGGGCAAGAACTTCATGGGCTTCACCAACTTCTTCTTGGATTATATTCCAGGCTACGCCAAATTCCGAGCCGTGTCAATGACTTTGGTCATTGCGGAAGTAACGATGCCGTTGTTAGGCTTCCTTGGCTTGGCCGAAATCGCAAAAGATCCTGAAGGCTTCAAGAAAAACCAAAAGAAATTCTTCATCGCCTTGGGCATCACTGCGGGCATCTGCCTGTTGTTCCTCGCTGCTCCGAAACTTTTCTTCAGTTTCCTCAGTCAAGAAGAAGCCAAACAATTCGCACAATTGAGTTCGGGCAAAGATGGCTCCGTTTATGCCACCTTCGCCACACAACTCGAGAACGTCCGCATCACCATTTTCCGCAAAGATACTTTGCGCAGCCTGCTGTTCATCCTTCTTGCCGCCATACCGATTTTCCTTTACGGCAAAGGTAAACTAAAAGGCCAAATTGCCTTCCCCATCCTTGCCGTGCTCGTTTTGGTCGATATGTTCCCCATCGACAAGCGTTACCTCAACAACGACAAGTTTGTCAACAAGCAGCAATATGACAACCCATTTACCGCTACTGCGGCCGACCAAGCCATTCTGGCCGACGATGCTTTGGGCTACAGGGTGGCCGACATCACCAAGGACATGTTCAATGATGCCAGCACCTGTTATTTCCACAAGTCGTTAGGTGGATATTGTGGGGCCAAGCTGCGTCGTTACCAAGATGTCATCACGCAATACCTTGGTGGCGAACTGAACCAGCTCAGAAGTGCCAAGAGTGCGCAAGACATGATGCAAACCTTGGCACAGCTGAAAGTGCTGAACATGCTAAATACCAAGTACATCATCTACAATCCCAACGCACAGCCCTTCCCCAACGATTTCGCCTACGGCACTGCATGGGTCGCTAATGACATCCAATGGGTCGACACGCCCAACGAGGAGATTGATGCCATCGCCTCCACCGACGTGCAACGCACTGCAATCCTGAACAAGGAATTTGAGGACAAAGTTGGCAACTACCAATGCAATGATAGCATTGCACCACAAATCGAAATGGTGGAATACCAGCCTAACAAATTAACATACAGTTTCAAGTCGGCCCTTCGACAGGCTCAGGGACCTGAGACCGATAGCTATCTTGTTGTGTTCTCCGAGATATGGACTGAGAAAGGCTGGAAAATGACCATCGACGGTCAGAAGTGGCCACTGTTGCGTGCCGACTACCTCCTTCGTGCCGCCATGATTCCCGCTGGTGAGCACGAAATTGTGATGGAATATGCACCAAAAGCCTATTCGGTGGGCAACACCATCGCCTTCATCAGTTCGTTGCTGATGATTATAGGACTGATTTTCGCCCTTATATACACTGGCCGTCTGAAAAGCATGGAAGGAAGTGGGGCAGCTTTCGGCATACTCGGTGCTATCATTTACACCTTCTTCCCACAGAAAAAAGAAAAGCAACAATGAAACGCGTCCTCATCATCACGTACTATTGGCCCCCGTCGGGCGGTAGCGGCGTACAACGTTGGCTGAAAATGTCAAAGTACCTGCCTGAAAACGGCTGGCAGCCTGTGATATACACCACAGAAGACGCTGAATATCCGATCATCGACCCGTCTCTTGAAAAAGATGTCGCACCTGAAACAGAAGTCATCAGAAGGCCGATTATCGAGCCTTACACCCTTTACAAGAAGTTCCTCGGCATCAAGAAAGAGGAATCCATCAAAGTGGGTTTCGCTTCGGAAAAGAAGAAAAGCGATTGGAAATAGAAACTATCTGTCTGGATTCGCGGCAATTGCTTCATTCCCGACGCCCGCTGCTGGTGGGTAAAGCCCTCGGTGCGCTACCTCAAGGAGTACCTAAAAGAACATCCCGTTGATGCCATCATCAGCACGGGGCCGCCCCACTCCATGCATCTGATTGCGCTGAAATTGAAAGAAGCGACAGGCCTTCCATGGATTGTCGACTTCCGTGACCCATGGACACAGATAGACTTTTACGACGAGTTGCACCTTACCCGTTGGGCCGACCGCAAGCAACATAAGCTGGAGTATCAGGTACTTACCAAGGCTGACAAAGTGGTCACTATCGGCTGGAACAGTGCCAGAGAATTAGGACGACTGGGGAACCGCAACGTGCGCGTAATCCCCAACGGCTATGATTGGGATTTGGAAGCCCAAACCCAAGATATAACTTTATCTGAAAAGTTCACAATCACCCATTTGGGCGTGATTACACCATCACGCAACGCTCCCACTTTATGGCAAGCCTTACAAGAACTCAAAACAGAAATCGAAGGATTTGACAAAGACCTTGAGATCAATCTAATAGGACAAGTCGACCAATCTGTCGTCAGTGATTTGGAGAAATACGGCCTGACGAAAAACTCGCAGCTCATTCCCCATGTGCCACATGACGAAGTTTTGAGGTGGCAGCAGTCCTCTCAAGTGTTGTTGCTGTTGGTAAACAACACGCCCAATGCCAAGGGCATCATCACTGGCAAACTCTTCGAATATCTTGCCTCGGGCCGCCCTATACTTTGCATTGGTCCCGAAGACGGTGATGCGGCAAAAATCATCAATGAAGTAAAGGCGGGGACAACCGTCGGCTTTGAGGACAAGGAAAGAATGAAAGAAGTTTTAAGGAACCTTTATCAGCGATATTTGACGAAAGAATTGACAAACAACAGTCCAACAAACGTGGAGCAATACTCCCGTCGAGCTTTGGCGGGAGAATATGTAAAGATCATCCATCGTACTGTTGAGGAAGGAGCATTGAATCAATCGTATTAAACCAAGTCATTTATGGACAAAAACTACTGGAAAAGCATATATTCAAAACAAAGTGAAGGAGAAAGGCCCTCTTTATTTGCGATTTACATCGCAGATAATTACGATATCACGAGCAAAAACCTCATCGAACTAGGTTGCGGCAACGGCCGCGATGCCATTTATTTTGCCAATGCCAATGCCAACGTATATGCCATCGACCAGTGCGACAATATCATAGACTTGTTGAACTACCGTTTCCAGAAGGTGGACAACCTGCATTTCAAATGCTTGGATTTCACTTCTCTCGACGATGACACCAGCTATGACATTGTATATTCACGCTTTACTTTGCATTCCATCTCCAAAGAGCAGGAAGCGCAAGTGCTTCAATGGGCTCATCGCAGCCTGACAGGAGGCGGTAAACTTTGCATTGAGGTCAGGGGGCAAAAGAATGAGATTTTCAGAGTTGGGACACCTGTTGACGGGGAACCTGACGCCTTTATACTCAACGACCATTATAGGAGGTTTATTCACTTTGACACCTTATGCGAGGAACTCAAAACTCTTGGCTTCAGCATTGATTATGCCCGTGAACAAAAGGGATTTGCTCCATATAACGGAACCGACGAAACCTATATCAGAATCATCGCCACCAAATGACCCTTATGGAAGATTTCTCACAATACAATCCTGAAGGCAGCACCCTTAGGAAAATGCAATTGCGGATTTTGGATATCATGGTTGAGATTGACAGAATTTGCCGCAAGCACGACATTGGCTACTGGATTGACTTCGGCACTTTGCTAGGTGCGGTACGGCACGGCGGTTTCATTCCTTGGGACGACGACCTGGACATTGCCATGACATCGGATGATTTTCGAAGATTCATGGAAATAGCCCCAACAGAACTTCCATCGACCCTTTTTCTTCAAACAAGATCCACTGACCCGTCATACAATATGCTGGTCAGCAAGGTTCGAGACAGGAATTCCTTTTTCATCACCCAACACGAGGATTTCACAAAAGACTACCAAAAGGGACTGTATGTCGATATCTTTGAGGTCAAGTCATACCCCAATGCTCCAAAAAAGCTCCAAAAAAGTATCTTGCGGTGGTACAAGAAGATTTATTTCTTCTATTCCGTCAAACAGGATGTCAACGTGAAAAATCATCTTGCCGCTTTGGTTTTCCCCATTATTAAATTGAGTCTCGACCTACTTTGGGGATTGCTCAACCTATTGCCTAAAAGCAAACTGGGGTATGAAAAGCATTTCAGCCCCTACGGTAACTCCTACACCAAAGACATGGTTTTCCCTCTTAAAGACATTGAATTTGAAGGGAAAACTTTCCTTGGTCCCTCCGACCCTGACCGCTACCTTACCAGCATTTACAAGGACTATATGACTATCCCGCCCAAGGAGAAACGCATCACCCATATCATCCACGTAGAAATGAATTGAGCCATGAAAGTTGCCATCATTTCAAGGGGAACGCCCAACAAGCAATATCCATTGTACGGCATTTTCGAGTTCGACCAAGCCAAAGCCTTGGCCAAACAAGGTGTTGGAGTGGCCTTCGTCGCCATCGATTTTCGTTCCCACGCTTTCAAAAGGAAATATGGCATGATGCATTACGAAAGGGATGGCGTACAAGTGTTTGAACTATCCCTACCCATCAATGTTTACCGCAAGGCCATTCCCTTATTGCAGCGGCTGTTGCTCATCCCTTTCCGTGCCATGCTTAAGTCGTTTGGCAAACCCGATGTCGTTCACGCCCACTTCTACTCCATTGCTGCCATTGCCAGCATCCTGAAGAAGAAATATGACATTCCTTTCGTCATTACCGAACATAGCAGCAAACTCAACAAACCCGCCGAACAAATCAGCGACTTGGACAAACACCTAGCCAGCCAAGCCTACCGATACTGCGACCAACTGATTTGTGTCTCCGAGGCTTTGCGTAACAATATAATACAAAACTTCCAACACGATAGCATCGTCATTCCCAACATGGTGGACAATCAGTGTTTCCACCCCAACGACAACGCCAAAAGCGCAACGCCTTTTGTTTTCGTCTCCGTCGGCAACCTTATTCCCATCAAGGCTTTCGACCAACTAATTGAAGCCTTTGCACAGGTGAAAGGCAATGCCGAACTTTACATCATTGGAGATGGCCCTGAGTTGGAAAAACTAAAAAAACAAACCAAGGTTCTTCAGTTGGACTCAAAGGTCACCTTATTGGGACGCCTTAACCGAGATGAAATCAACAAGGTTTACCAAAAAAGCCATGTTTTCGTGTTGCCTTCGCAAAGCGAGACCTTCGGCGTGAGTTACATAGAAGCCATGTATGCAGGGCTTCCAGTCATCGCAACACGATGCGGGGGCCCGGAGTCCTTCGTCACTCAAAGCAACGGTATCCTCATCCCTGTTAACGATGTCGCCGCTCTTACCGAAGCGATGTGTACGATACAGCAGAATTACCACGGCTACAACTTGATACAGATTTCTGAAGACAGCAAGGCCCATTACTCACCAGAAGTCATCGCCGAGCGCATCGTCCAGTCTTATTCATTCCGTGCACCCTCGCGCTAATGTTTTCTGCAAATCAAAAAAAGCGGCTTCCGGTTTTCAACATTGGCAAAATATGCTTACTTTTGCAGAGTACATAACCTTTATGCGATGAAGCGGATTTCTATTTTGCTTTGTTTATTATTCCCTATGGTCTTATTGGGGCAAACCGTCAGCATCGGCGACATCCTTTGCACCGACGGCAGCACAGTCAAGCCGGAGCAGTTTGCATCATCCGGAAAGACCGCTGAAGGTATTGTCTTTTTTGTTGATGACAATAGCCGTGAAGGTTGGGCTGTCAGTTTGGAATTCCAGGCCACCAACACGAATTGGGTAACGTCAGAGTACTACGATGAAATGTACGACATCCCGCTGTTAGAGAACTTCGAGTATTCTAGAGAAGCCATGTATGATTTGGACGGCTACAACAACACTGATATCATTAGAAGTGCGCATGGTGCTGACTGGTATCCTGCTGCTTGGTGCGTTGACTTCGACCACGGATGGTATTTACCTGCGGCTGGTCAAATGCGCTGGATGGTTGCCTATCTCAACGAAATCAACGCTTCGCTTGCCGTCGTACACGGCACCATGTTCGTCTATGACCATCCACGATGGTACTGGACCTCCACCGAAAGGACTGAAGCCCATGCTGTTGTCTTAAGTCAAACAGGAGGCGTGGGCAATTATCCAAAATGGAACTATATTGGAGAATATGAAATTGGAGTAAGGGCCGTCAAAACATTTACGGTTCAACCCCAAAGCCACCACATTGGAGAAGTGATCACCACACCAAGTGGACAGAAAGGTGTTGTGTTTTACATATCGCCCGAAGACGACTCGTATTGGCTTGTTGCCATGAACGACCTAACCGACACTTACAAATGGGGACCTGAAACCGACATTGCCGATTTAATCAACTACAACCCAAACGACCAGTTTGTTGCACTTCACGGTGTGCATTGCGGCTATGACGCTACTTCCAATATGCGAGAAGCCATGGGAACATCCGCGCAATACGCCTCTTCCCATGTCGACTTTGCTAACGGCTGGCACATCCCTTCGGTTGGACAACTCTCAAAACTCTATGCTGCTTTGCCCTTTATCGAGGCTTCTTTTGCCAACAATGGCGGTACCACTTTATCGGGCGACTACTATTGGGCCAGCACCGAATGCTCAAGCAGCAATGCATGGGCCATCAATTTCGGAGCCAATCTGTATAACGAAGGCCTCTTGAAAGATTTCAGCAAAACGTCACAACTTCGCTTCAGAGCCATTTGGAGCGAGCCATGTAGCATTGAGCCTCCAATTCCAGAGCCTTCCCTCCCCGACAACATCCTCGAAAGCGGCTGCAACACCCCTTTAGAAGGCTTCGAATGGGGCATCCGCGAAGACTGGTCGTCGGACGACAACATCTATTGCCGCATTAACCCGCTGGTCGGCGACCTTGACGATGACGGCATTCCCGAAATCGTCTGCTTCGACATGATGGACAACAACCCAAGCCAAACTGCTGCAAAAACCATCAACGTGTATGACGGACGAGACAAATATTTGAAAGCGCAGATTAACGTGGAAGGCTTGGTATGGGCACACGGCAACGGTCCCTACGGATTGGTAAAACTGTCTAACCGCGATGGGCTGATTGTAACTGCCTGCAAGGACTCCAAATTGTACGCCTACAACATCTCGCTTGCCAATGCTAGCATCCCTGTTTGGGTCTCAAATGAAAGCTATAACACAGGATACAACGACTTCTCCGTCAGCATCGGTTTCGCCGACTTCAACGGCGATGGGCATCCCGAAGTTTATGTACGCGACAAAATTTTTAATGCCGAGACTGGCGCATTGCTCGCCACAGCCCAAGGCGGCAGCAATCAGGCCGACTCCTATTCGCACAACAGCCACACCAACCACAACAAGCTCTCGTGTCCTCTGGCTTTCGACATTTGCGGCGATGCCCGACAGGAACTTATTTTAGGCAATGAGATTTACGATGTCGTCATTACCAATCCGAACGGCACCACGGGCAACCATGTCACACTCACGAAAAGCATTGCTCCGCCCAATGGCATCATCGACGATGGTCATGTTCAAGTGGCCGATTTCAACCTTGACGGTCACCCCGACATCCTCATCAGCAACCGTGATGCCGAAAGTTCAACAGGCAATGTTTCATTTTATGTCTGGGATGTGTTCAACAACAGGACGAGTCTGCCGATTCAATTGGAGACCCATTTCACTGGAAAAAGTGTTCCACTAATAGCGGATTTTGACAATGATAGCTTTATGGAACTTCTCATCGACTGCTGCCATGAAAACGACAAAGGTTTGCGCGCCTACAGATTCAATCCTACGACCAACGGCTTCAGTTTCCTTTGGTCATTACCTATTGATGAAGACTCATACTCCAATACGGCTACACTTTTCGATTTCAACGGAGACAACAAGAACGAGCTTATCTTCAGTGACAACAGCAATTTGTGGGTGTACGATGCCAGCACCACGCCTCCTACCCTGCTTTCTCAAATCGACTGTGGCGAAATTACCATCATGCAGGTTCCCATTGTGGCCGATGTGGATAATGACGGAAGTGCCGAAATTGTCGTTACTGGAAAAGCCAACGGCTATATGCAGGCCAACACCATGCTGAAGGTCCTCAAGTCGTCGACCGAGCCTTGGCGCAACACCCGCAAGGTATGGAACCAGTATATGTACCACGTCACCAATGTGAATAAAGACCTGACCATTCCCTCCTATTGCTTCAACACTGCCACTATCTTCACCGCGCCCGACGGCACCATTCGTCGGCCTTACAACAACTTCCTGCAACAAGCGGGCTATATCACTCCTGACGGCGAGCCATACAACCCAGGTGGCGCCATTGAAATCGACGTTGACGGGGTGACGTGTAGTACCTTCACTTTCAACGGCATCACATACAACGAGGAAGGTCTTTACGAACAAACCATCGAGTCGGAAGAAGGCTGCGACACCTTGTACAAGATTATGGTCACCATCACAGACGCCTACCAGATGGAGTTTTCCGAGACCGTTTGTGGAGAGGCATACACTTGGAATGGTACAACCTACACGGAAACAGGAGATTACCAACAAATTTTCACTTCCACCGATGACTGCGACAGCATAGTCACCTTGCATCTCAACGTCTTCGATGCCTACGACATCGCTTTGGACACCACTGTTTGCGGAAGCTTTGTTTGGGCTGGTCAAGAATACACGCAATCAGGGCATTACGAGCAGGCTTTCGTCACCGACAATGGCTGCGACTCTGTGTTCAGGATGGACCTCACTGTATGGCCGTATCCCGAGGCGATTCCTGCCATCACTGGGCCTCAAGAGATCTATGTGACGACCGACCTTGTTTTGGGAGAATACGACTATTACATCGACTCTGTGGCGAACGCTATGCATTACGAATGGACACTTGTGGGCGCCGACTGGGTGATAGACGCTACAGGAACCCTATGTTCCCTCTTGGTCACCACTCCAGGCACGGCAACGCTGAAAGTCAAGGCTTGGAACGGCTGCGGCTACACCGAGCAGGAAATCATCATTCACGCAGGCTTCCACGATGTAGACGACAACCAAGCAATTCCTGTGCAGATTTATCCCAATCCAGCCCACGACAAAGTATTCATTGAAGCTGAGGACATCATGCGCGTCAGGTTGTTCGACCTGCTTGGACAATGCCTCATCGAAAAAGTCACTGAGCCCTGCGAACGTCTGGAGCTGTCCTTGCAATATTATGCGGCATCCCTTTATCTCATTGAAATACAAACGACAAAAGGAGCCATTAGAACTAAACTCAAAACCAACCCACAATGAAAACACGCTTTCATCTTATCCTGTTGGCCTTATGGCTTTGGCCGACTTTCACGTTCAGCCAAAGCGTTAAAGTCGGCGACATACTATGCATTCAGGGAACCGACACCCTCACCGTTCATCCCAACGACTATACCGGCGGTGCCATCGGAGTAGTTTTCTATGTCGATGAAACGGGGCAGCATGGATGGGCACTCCATCCACAAATCCAAGCCCACCAAATCTATTGGTCATACTACGATGAGCTCCCCTGGGGCTTAACAGGTTGGCAATCCATCCGCGATGCCATTTACGACCTTGACGGATATGAGAACACCGGATTTATCAGGGCGATATCCCAATATGACCACGACGCATATCCTGGCGCATGGGTCGTCGATTATGAGCACGGTTGGTATTGGCCTGCGCTCGGTCAGCTGAACATTCTTTATGGTAGCGCACCGAAAATCAATGAATCACTCCAACTGGTTGGAGGCGTACCCATGCAAGGCACTTGGGTTTACTGGTCGTCATCGGCTTACGGTTTCGACAACGACTGCGCCATCTATTATGCATCAAGTGGAGCCATGGGAGCTGTCCAAAAAACGAGAACCACGATGCCCCAAGGTCCCATGGATATACGCAGCATCAGAAACTTCTAAAAACCGCAATGCCATGAGAAAAGCTTTAAACCTGACGCTGTTGCTAATTGCGGCTTTCCTATCGAAAGTCAATGCCCAAGAATATCATTTGGGACAAGTCATTGATAACCCCGACGGCAGCCGAGGCGTGGTGTTCTACCTCAACGAAAATGGCACCGACGGTTGGATGGTGGCTCTTCACGATGCCTCAACCTATTGTCTATGGGGCCCAACGGGAAACATAGACGGCCTTGACAACATCATAGTCGGCAATAACTATCTGACCACTGTGTTCCAAGACCAAGACGGATACGGTCACACACAAAAGATTAGGGAGCATTGTGAAAGCATCGGCTATACAGGCCAATATGCCGCTGGCATAGTTGATTTCGAAAACGGTTGGTATCTGCCCTCTGCGGGACAGTTGAAATGGCTTTATGTGAACGCCATCTTCTACGAACCCTCCTTGCAGAACGTTGGCGAAAAGATGGGGTTGAACCCCTATTGGTCAAGTTCGGTGGAAAACGACGGAAAGGCATGGATTGTCCATTTTGGCGCGCCTTATCCCATGAACAACTGGGCATGGAATGGACATTTTAAGCCCATGGACAAAGAAAGTTATTATGATAATTACGACTGCAATTTTGCTGTACGCGCCATCCGCAACCTTGATTTCTCGCCCCTGCCTATGATTGGGCAGCTTCAAACCCCAGCCGTCATTTGCGGTGAGGGGCCGCTTGCATTGGTTTTGCCCGACCTTCACAATGTCGACAACTATGGCTGGGAAATCGCCAGCGATGCAGCCTTCAGCAACCCTATTGCCTACCAAGGGCAGGATTTGGATGCATCCTTCAACGGCTGGTATCTACGCCTTTGGGCCACCAACGAAGAAGACACTCTTTATAGCAATGTCGTTCAAATCTCGGTACACGAACCCAACGCCAATTCCGTTTTGGTTTCAAGTTGCGGTCCATACCCATGGAATGGACAAATCTACACTGAATCAGGTGCTTATCAAGACATTCTAGTCAACCAATGGGGCTGCGACAGCATCGTCACTCTTTACCTGAATGTAGGTCATAACATCGTCACCAACCTTGCCGTCAACATTTGCGATAGCTACATCTGGAACGGCATGACATACACTGAGAGCGGCCTCTACGAACAAGCATTCACTTCTGCCCAAGGTTGCGACAGCATTGTCGTGTTAGACCTAACCATCAAGGCTTCTTCATACGTCAGCCCAATTCACGGGGATAGTCTCATCTATTATCAAGCTACAGGCACATACACTTACAACATAGACCCCGTTCCTGGCTGTTTCGGTTACGAATGGAGCATCGACGG
Organism: uncultured Bacteroidales bacterium; assembly: GCA_937902805.1. Lineage (GTDB taxonomy): Bacteria > Bacteroidota > Bacteroidia > Bacteroidales > F082 > Limimorpha. The sequence continues at coordinate 11,689 of CALEMB010000036.1, read as the reverse complement.
ACCCTGGCACCTTAATGCCTCTTCCAACTCGCCAGAATGTACAGTCGACATTAACATGACTAGCAATGGCACACTGAAAGTGAGGGTCTACACGGAATGTGGTGTCATCGAACGTAGCCTTTTCATCAACCATGACGCACGTCCCGATGTGATCATCTATCCCAACCCCACACCTGGCGACTTTGAGATCGCCCTAAACGGCATAATGGATAAGACGGTCATCCTCATCTATAACTACCTGGGGCAACTCATCGGTCGTTTCACCGTCGACTCAGACTTGGAGGGCACCATCGTGCCATACACTTTATTTGGCAAGGCGGCAGGGGTGTATTTTGTCAGAATCATCAACCATAACGACGTGATTACCAAAAAGGTCATAAAGGACAAGCCTATGACCTATGGAATTAATAATTGGTAAGAGTTCGGTTATTTTCCCTTTCTAATCATCTTCACTCCCTTGTCAATTAAGTCATTGACGGATTGTGAGACTTTCAGTTTGTATATGGCCGTCATGCCCAAGGAAAGGAAGAGGACAGTCTTCAGCACCGCATCAAGCACTAAGCCGAAAATGGGCTTTTCAAAAGGCTTTAGCAACAAAGGCGTCAAGACACTCGTCCACAACCAGTTGAGCAGGAACAAAGCCAAAATGACGGCAGCCACAGGCAACAGCTTTTTCGACATGGGCTGCACACCGATTTTCCACTTGATGAAACTGATGAGCAAGACATAGTAAATCAGATAGGAAACGAGGTTGGCCGTCGCCCCGCCATTGATGTCCCATTTGGGCACAAGCCAGAGGTTCAGCCCAACGGACATTCCAGCCAACAAAACAGTGAAAATCAGCGAATAATAGTAGTATTTTGAATAACTCAGCACCGTGGTCGTCACGCCAAGGGTGGAATATACAAGTCGGCTCATTGACAGAATCAGCACCGCCCACTTACCCAAGCGGTAGATGTTGCCATTAGGCAGCAGGTCAAAGATGAAGTCAATGTTGATCCATATGAGGAAAAAGACAAAGGTGCCAGCGATAAACTGGTGCAATGCGACGGCTTTGCAGAGCTTATCGGCCAGTTTCACATTTTGTTTGGCCATCGCATCTGAGATATGGGGACGCGAGATGGCTCCCAATGATCGATACGGCATCTCAACCAGCGCTGCAATGTTGGTGGCGATAGTAAACACGCCCGCCAAGCGGAAACCCGTCTTGCCTGCCACGAAAAACTTGCTGAGCATGGGAATGACATTGCCTGCCAAAGCCGCCGTTATCATAAATAAGGTGTAGAACAGGAAGTCGCGCTTCAGCTCGGGCTTGATGTAATCCCATTCAATCTTAAACGAGACCCGCTTCAACGAAAGCAGATAGATCACATTGATTAAGGTGGCAAGGCCGTAAAGGATGCAAAATGAAACGATGACACCATCGAAACCGATAACATTAAAGTAATAAAGCAGATAGATGGCCAGCGTTCCCACGCGTAATCCCACCTCGCGTACAAACTTGGGCAGAACGATACGTAAAAGCAGATTGCTGTTGGTCTCAAAGACGGCGATATAAAGCATGAAAAATGCCAAGGGGATGACAAAGTTGACATACTTGGCAAACAGATCGGCACCTGTCTCAACGTCCTTCGTAAAAAAGCTTACAATAGGCCCCTTGAATAAAAGGAACATTGTCAAAAAAAAGACGAACCCTATCAACGGTACCAACAGGGTCCAGCCAAAGAAACCGTGGTCGCGGTGCTCCTCATCCTTGAAGAAGGGGTAATAGCGCATAGCGGACGAGTTGGTGCCCAACTGGGCCAGACCGCCAAACAGCAGGGAACATTGCAGCAGAATGTCGATGAGTCCAATCTGCTCGGGCTGAAGGGCTTTCGTCTGGATGAAAAACGTCGTGACGATGCCCACGGCCACCCCTATATAGGTAGCTATCGTGCCTTTGATACTCTGTCGCGCTACGATGCCCATGATGTTAGTTTTTAGCAATCGAATATTCCTCTTCGGAGCGTTTTCGCTCCAACTCAACATATTCCTCGTAAGCCTTGATAATCAACATATTATTCTTAACTTCCTCCTCCAAGTCCCGAATCATCACGCTCTCTTCTTCAATGTTTTTCCTAATCGTCTCAATTTTCTGTAGACAATAATCATTGGCTTTCTGATAGCTTTGGATGTGTTTTTTCAGGTCTTCGATGATGATTTCGCGGCGGCAGTTGGCATTCTCGGAGGCGCTCAACTTGTCGGTATTCCTACGGATGCCCGAGTTCAAATCGTTGCCAGCCAAAATCAAGATGGCAACAATCCATATCCACAGCAAGAGGATGATAAGGGTGCCTATGGAACCATACAAAACATTGTAGTGTGAGAAGTTGGAGATGTAAATGTTGAATCCCACCGTGCCTAAGACAAACAAGGTGGTGGCAAGAATGGTACCCGGGCTGAAAATGACGAAATCGCGGTAGAGTTTCTCTCCGTTCGGTCCCTTCCGTTTGCGCTCAACGCGATAATGTTCGTCGAACTTGACATTACCGAAATAATAAAGCAACGCTATGCCGAGGCTCAAGGCGAAAACACCGATTACCCATCGCAGCACGTTAAACAGGAAGAACGTGAACGAGCCGCCTTCGAGGATTTCGTGCGCGACAAGATAACCCAAAGCCTTACCTCCCATCGAGATCAGCAGCACCGAGATGATAATCAGCACACCCAAGACGACAAGCATGATGATGGCGAAAAGGCGTTGCATCAACCAACCCTCCAAATCCAGACCCTTGTCAGTCAAGAAGTTGGCATAAACATTACGGAAGCCGTTGAAGATAGCCACAATGCCGCTGGAACCGAAAACCAAACAGAGCAAAATACTTATGGAAAGCAGTCCGTCATGGGGCTGGTTCATAATGCCGTCAATAGTGTCCTTCACATAATCCATTGTCCCTGAAGGAACAAGAAAGCAATCCAATGCCATCATCACGCGCTCATAAAGGTGTGGGATGGGGATATAGGGTATCAGTGTGAAGAAGAATAAAATCAAAGGGAAAAGTGCCACGAAGAAGTTGAACGCCACGCCAGCAGCACGGTCTACGGTACGGCCTTTGGTAAACAGTTTGATGAAATCGATCAAGACATCCATCAGGGGCAGCTTGGTACCCGGGAAACGCACAACACGCAAGAAATTGTCGTTGCGGTTGTACCACTCCTTCAAGGCTTGCACCTTGGATTGGACCCAAGTGGTGAGTTTTCCTGATTCGTTCTTCGTGTCTTTATTCGACATATTTACCTAATGTAATAACTTGCAAAAATAGTGCTTTTTGGTAGAACAAAGAAAAAAATGTACATTTGCCTCGAAAAAACAGACCTTTATGACCAACGAAACCATCTCCCACGAGGGCATCGTCACGAAAATCACCGACGACGAACTGGAAATCAAGATATTGGCGCAGAGTGCATGCGCAGCCTGCCACGCCAAGAGTGCCTGCGGCATGGGCGAACAAGCCGAGAAAATCCTCACCGTGCCACGACCCAAAGATAAAGAGTTTTCAATCAACCAAAAGGTCAATGTGAAGATGGCCATCGGGCAAGGCAACAAGGCGGCGATATTGGCTTATCTCATCCCCATTATACTCCTTTTGGCTGTGCTGTTCGCCTGCCTCGGTCTTGGCTTGAACGAAGGCCTTGCCGCCCTTCTCGGCATTGTCGCGCTCGTACCTTATTATATACTGCTTTACCTTAAGCGCGACAAGCTCAAACAGAAGTTTGAGTACAATGTGGAATAAAAAAGCAAAAATTTTCCTTTGTTGAAAAAAGGAGAATCCGTATCTTTGCAGGTTTAAAATCGAAAACAAACTCAAAATTCTATCCAAATGAGTAACACTTTACTTATTTCCCTATTGGTTCTCGGAGTCCTGGGCGGCATTTTGGCCGTGATTCTGTTCTTCGTGGCACAGAAGTTCAAGGTGGAAGAGAACCCATTGATTGATGAGGCAGAGGCCTGCCTGCCCGGCGCCAACTGTGGCGGTTGCGGCTTCGCTGGCTGCCGTGCCTTGGCTGAGGCCTGCGTGAAGCAAGCCGCAGAGAAAGGCAACATCGACGGCCTCGCCTGCCCTGGCACCGACATGGGAAAGGTGGCTGCCGTCCTTGGACTGACCGCCGCTGCGTTCGAGCCTAAAATCGCTGTGGTACGTTGCAATGGCAGCTGCCAGAACTCACCCGCCAAGGTGCATTATGAAGGCGCTGACATCTGCGCTTTCGCCAACACGCTTTATGCAGGCAAAGGCGGCTGCTCGAAAGGCTGCCTTGGCCTTGGCGACTGCGTGAAGAAGTGCAACTTCGACGCATTGCACATCGACGAAGAGACAGGATTGCCCGTCGTCGACCCCGACAAGTGCGTGGGTTGCGGCGTGTGCGCCAAAACCTGCCCGCGTGGCATCATCGAGGTGCGTCCGCGTGGCAAGAAAGACCGTCGCGTCTATGTGTGCTGCTCCAACACCGACAAGGGCGCTTTGGTCGTCAAGAACTGCTCGGTGGGTTGCATCGGCTGCCAGAAGTGCTTGAAGGAATGCCCCTTCGAGGCCATCGAGATGCGTGGCAACCTCGCCTACATCGACCCGGCCAAGTGCAAGGCCTGTGGCAAGTGCGCCAAGGTATGTCCTCGTGGCAGCATCCATGCCGTCAACTTCCCCGCTCCCAAGCCAGAGCCTAAGGCTTTGGAAGGTGCCGAGCCAGTCGTGAAGCCTCAACCGAAACCCGAGGCGCAGCCTGTGGAAGTGAAAACTGAAGTCAAACCCGAAAACACCGTCACAGCATGAACCCGATAAAGACTTTCCTCAAGGGCGGCGTGCATCCGGAAGAGAACAAACTTTCGGCCGACCTGCCCATACAAGACTTTCCGATGCCCAAGCAACTCATCGTCCCGCTGGGACAATGCCTTGGCGCACCGGCTGAATGCATCGTCAACAAAGGCGACCATGTGCTGACGGGACAACTCATCGGCACGGCCAAGGGCTTCATCTCGGCCAACGTCCACTCGCCTGCTACTGGCACCGTCGCCAAGATAGACGTGGTGATGGACCACACGGGCTACTACAAGCCCGCCGTTTTCATCGACCGCGAAGAGCAAGACGAATGGGTCGAGGGCGTCATCGAGACCGATGAACTTCTGACAGACATCAAGTTGGACTCCAAGCAGATTATCGACAAGGTGAAAGAATGCGGCATCGTCGGCATGGGCGGCGCCACCTTCCCCACTCATGTCAAGCTGATGGTGCCCGAAGGCAAAAAAGCCGAATACGTCATCATCAACGCGGCGGAATGCGAGCCTTACCTGACTTGCGACTACCGACTCCTATTGGAGAAGACGCAAGAGTTCCTCATGGGTGTCAAAATCCTGATGAAAGCCGTCAACACCGACAAAGGCATCATCGGCATCGAGACTAACAAGATGAAGGCCATTGAGCTTTTGGACAAGACCATCAACGAACATAAAGACCTCTATGCCGGCATCGAGGTACAACCTTTGAAGACCAAATACCCGCAAGGTGGTGAAAAGCAAATCATCAAAGCCATCACTGGACGCGAAGTGCCGTCGGGCAAGCTGCCCATCGAGACGGGTTGCGTCGTCGTCAACGTGGCTTCGACATACGCAATTTATGAGGCCATTCAAAAAAACAAGCCTTTGATTGAGCGTATTGTCACCGTCACGGGCAAGTCGGTCAAGAAGCCAGGCAACTTCCGTGTGCGTTTCGGCACGCCCGCTGACCTCCTCATCGAGGCCGCTGGCGGCCTGCCCGAAGGCATCACCGATGTCATCAACGGTGGCCCGATGATGGGTAAGTCGGTGTCGGTCACCAACTTCCCCACCATGAAAGGCACCTCTGGCATCCTCCTGATGACCATCGATGAGGCCCAAGACCGTCGTCAGACCAACTGCATCCGCTGCGGTCGTTGTGCAGGGGCCTGCCCCATGGGCTTGCAGCCGTTCCTGCTCCACAAACTGGCCAAGCAGAACAACTTCGACGAGACCGAGAGCAACCACATCATGGACTGCATCGAATGCGGCTCCTGCGAGTTCACCTGCCCCGCCAACATCCCGCTGCTGGACTACATCCGTTACGGCAAAGCCAAGACGGGCGCGATAATTCGTGCACGCAATCAGAAATGAATTTTAAATTTTAAATCTTAAATTTGAAATTATGAATAAATACACAATATCAGGTTCGCCGCATGTGCATTCGACGGAAAACACGAGGAAAATCATGTATCGTGTGATCCTCGCTTTGGTTCCCGCCTTGCTTGTGGCCATTTACTATTTCGGTTGGTATGCCCTTAGGCTGACCGTCATCTCGGTGGGTGCCTGCATGCTGACGGAATGGCTCATTCAGAAGTTCCTCATCAAAGGCCCCTTGACCATCAACGACGGCTCTGCCGCGCTGACGGGTCTGCTCCTCGCCTTCAACGTGCCCGCTAACCTTCCTATTTGGATGGTTATCGTGGGTGCCGTCGTCGCCATCGGCATCGGCAAGATGGCTTTTGGCGGCTTGGGCAAGAACCCCTTCAACCCTGCCTTGGTAGGCCGTGTGTTCATGCTTGTTTCGTTCCCGACCGCCATGACCACCTGGCCGCAGGCCGCGCCCATCTTTGAGAAAGGCTTCTTCGCTGACGCTGTCACGGGTCCCACCCCACTCGGCATCCTGAAAGAGGCCGGCGTCGGCTCGTTGGCCGAAGCTGGCGACATGCAGTTCCTTGACATGGTTATAGGCAACCGTGGCGGTGCCTTCGGTGAAGTCTGCGCCATCGCCCTGCTGCTTGGTGCCATCTACCTCCTCTGCCGCAAGGTCATCGACCTCTGGACGCCGTTGAGCATCCTGCTCACCGTGTTCGTCTTCACGGGCATTTGCTATCTAGTCAACCCGACGCAGTACATCGCCCCATGGTATCATCTCGTCTATGGCGGTCTCATCCTCGGTGCCTTCTTCATGGCTACCGACATGGTGACCTCGCCCATGACCACCCGAGGCAAGCTCCTATTCGGTTTCGGCATCGGTGTCATCACAGTGGTGATACGTCTGTGGGGTGCCTATCCCGAAGGACTGTCGTTCGCCATCCTGATTATGAACGCATTAACGCCGCTCATCAACAAGGCCTTCAAGCCTCAGGTGTTCGGTGTCGTTAAACCCTCTAAAAAGTAAACGCCATGGCTAACAAGAAACCTTCAACATTGATTAATATGGTCGTTGCCCTGCTCGTCATCGCAGCAGTGTCAGGCGGCGTGCTTGGCTTGGTGTATGGCATGACCAAAGATGCCATCGCCAAGGTCGACCAAAAGAAGAATGAGGCTGCCATCCAAGCCGTGTTGCCTCTGGAGGGTGAGATCTCCTATAAAGCCGACACGCTGAAATACAACTACGAGGGTGTCGACTTGACCTTCCCCTGCAACCTGGCCTACGATGCCAACGGCAACTTCCAAGGTGCTGCCGTGAAGACCAGCGAAGGCGGCTTTGGCGGCAAGATTGACATGATGGTCGGCTTCACTGCCGACGGCACTATCAAAGGCACTTCGGTGCTGTCGCATGCCGAGACCCCTGGCCTTGGCGCCAACATGACCGGCAAGTTCAAGGACCAGTTCGTCGACAAGAACCCCGCATCGTATAAACTGACCGTCACGAAAGACGGCGGCGACGTCGATGCCATCACTGCGGCCACCATCACCTCGAGAGCCTTCTCGAAGGCGGTTGACAAGGCTTATCAAGCCTTCATGGCCAACAAGGCACAATACATGAACAACGCTCCTGCCAAGGAAGCTGCTCCCGTTATGGAAGAGGCTCCTGCCGAGGAGAACAACGAAACGGAAGGAGGACAAAGCAATGAGTAACAACCTGCAAACCTTTACCAAAGGCCTCATCAAAGAAAACCCCATCCTGGTGCTGCTATTGGGCTGCTGCCCGACCTTGGCAACGACCACCAGTGCCATCAACGGCATGTCGATGGGCTTGGCCACCACCTTCGTGCTGGTGCTGTCGAACATCTTCATCTCACTCTTGAAGGGCTTCATCCCCGACAAGGTGCGTATCCCCTGCTTCATCGTGGTCATCGCCTCGTTTGTGACGGTGGTGCAACTCGTCATGCAGGCCTACGTGCCCGACATCTATGAGACCCTCGGCTTGTTCATCCCCCTCATCGTGGTGAACTGCATCGTGCTGGGTCGTGCTGAGGCTTTTGCCTCGAAGAACCCTGTGTTCCCGTCGTTGCTCGACGGTCTCGGCATGGGCTTGGGCTTCACCCTCGCCTTGACGCTGTTGGGCTGCATCCGTGAGTTCCTCGGCAGCGGTTCCATCTTCGGCCTCACCATCCTGCCCGAGACGGCCAACATCCTGGTGTTCATCCTGCCTCCTGGTGCCTTCATCTGCCTCGGCTTCGTTATCGCTATCGTCAACAAACTCAAAAAAGAAAGTCACTAAGCCATGAAATACCTTATCATTATCTTATCGACCATTTTGGTCAACAACGTGATCTTCTCCCAGTTCCTGGGTATCTGCCCCTTCTTGGGCACTTCTAAGAAGACCTCCACTGCATTGGGTATGGGCGCTGCCGTCATCTTCGTGATGACCCTTGCCACCTTGGTGACTTGGCTGACGAACCAATACATCCTGATCCCCTTGAAGCTGACCTTCCTGCAGACCATCGCCTTCATCCTCATCATCGCTGCTTTGGTACAGATGGTGGAGATCATCCTGAAGAAAATCAGCCCTGCATTGTACACAGCCTTAGGTGTGTTCCTGCCGCTGATTACGACGAACTGCGCCGTCTTGGGCGTGGCACTGACTGTGGTTACCAAGGAGTTCAACTATGGTGGCATGGCCCACATGCTGAGCCTCGGTGAGTCCATCGTCTATGCCGTCGGCATCGCCCTCGGTTTCGCCATGGCTTTGGTCATCTTCGCTGGCATCCGTGAGCACATCGACCTCATGGAGCCTCCCAAGGGCATGAAGGGCACCCCTATCGCCCTGATTACGGCAGGCATCTTGGCCTTGGCGTTTATGGGATTTACGGGGATTGTATGACCTGTGTATGTATGGCCTGATCGGCCATGTGTAAGAGCAGGGGATAAATCCGCCTGCTTAACATCCTACGTCCCTACGGGACTGGTTTAAACAAATCTGACACCAAAACAAAACAAAACGTTTTCGGGCGGGTGTCAGGTTTGTTTTTTTTGTGTATCTTTGTAGGCATGAAACCATGCCTTTTCATATTGATTATGGTTTTTGCCATAATGGTTGGTTGCACGCCCAAAGGGGACAATGACGTGGTAGAGACGCGCCATGGCACGTCTCTACCCACCATGGTATCCCCCGAATTGGCCACCGTCGACAGCCTGATGTGGGTGCAGCCTGATAGTGCATTGGCGTGTCTATTGCCCTATTTCGACACCTGCTGTAGAGACGCGGCGCGCCAAGTCTCTACCGTCTACAACCGCCATTACGCCCATCTGTTGTTGGCGGAATTGTTGTATAAAAACGATTACGCCCAGACCAACCGCACGGAATTATTGGAGGCGGTGACATATTTCGACAGCCTAACCCTCAACCTAAACGATCATCCTCACGCCTTTTGGCGTCATTGCGGACTTGATCCGCAATCTCCTGACCGAGACAACACCCTCTTTTTCTTGGATGCCCGCGCCCATTATATTAATGGTGTAGGCTATTATGAACACGACAGCGTGGTGGAGGCATGCAAGGAATATTTTAAGGCTTTGGGGGTTATGGAGGGGCATATTGGCATCATGATGCTAAAGGGTCACATGGCTCATTTCTTGGCATTGGACTATACTAGATTAAATACTATTTACTCAGGTTTCTATCTTCACGAGCAAGCCATTTTCTTTGCAAGGCAATCAATAGTTTGGTTCCAAAAAAGTGAATCATCCCAATCGAACAAGGCCTGGATGCTTGGTGAAATAGGAGTCAATTATGACATGATGGAACAATTAGATAGCGCAAGATACTACTACAATGAAGCAATGAAGGTTTTGGATGATGAAAGAATCTTGTTATACAGAGACATGACTGCTCACCAAATCTGCCTAGAATACAAAAGCGGAACTAAACATTGTGATTCTGTATTGTTAGAACTTCATCGCTTGCTAACCGAATCCGTTTCTGAAGAAGAATATCTGGTTAGATGTTCACACATTGGCGAGGTGTTTTACCACGAAAGGAGATTTGATTCTGCAAGTCATTATTTGAAACTTGTATATTGCAGGTCTGATAAAGAAGGTTTAAAGAAACAGGCAGCTGAGTGGTTGGTAGAAATCTGCAACTCCAAAGGAGAGAAGGCTGAAGCCACGGAATACACTAGTTTTCTTGCTCCTTATGCAAACCAAGAGGAAAACAACAGCAACTTGAAATCATCGTTGATTAGTTGTTATACCGAATTCAAGCAGAATGAATCTGATAAACGGTATAAGACGGAAATAACGAAGCAAACCAATCGTCAAAGAATGATTACATTCGCGATGATAATAATAGTAATAATAACTATCATAGCAATTTCTTTCAAGAATCGCAGAAAAAAGCAAAAACTGAAAGCACAGATAGAAGTAGAGCGACAAGCCCACAAAACCCAGCAAGCCGCTCTTGCTGGAAGGCTAAAACGCAGTAATGACGAGCTGAAAAAGACTACAAAAAACAAGAATCGCTTTGAAGGAATTCATGTTCAAGCCAGTTGCTTCACAGATAATTATGAAGAGGAGCCAATTTGCAAGCACATTCTAACCGTCTGCAACGACACGAAAAATCCCATCAAATCGACAATTCCAATTTCGGAATATGCAACAATAGCGCTTACCGATGCGCAAAAAGCGCAACTCAAAGCAGCCGCCTTACACCATTATGGCCATTTGTTTGATCAGTTGGGGCAAGACCATCCCGAGCTGAAAGAAAAGGACTATTATTATTGTTATTTGTGTCTTCTTGGTTTGGACAATGTGCAAATTGCCGCGTTGCTACAAAAATCCATTAGTACGATATGGGATCGCGAAAAACGTCTACAAAAGATTTTGGGTGCAGGCAACAAAATAGCCATTACACTGAACGACATTTTTACCGACTAAAAATCAAGTTATTAGATAAAAAACCGAAAAAACCGAATTCGTTTTTTCTTGACAACCGAACTCCCTTTGACATAAATTTGCATTCGATTTACCCCCAAAACAATAATAGATATGCAGAATTATTCCAAACTAAATTTACAGTACTTTTGAGCAATAAATAACTATATATACAAATCCAAAAACCTCATCAACATGAAAACACGAATTTTTACCATCCTTTTTGCCCTCGCGGCGACAACCCTTCAAGCTCAAGACGACAATATGGGATGCATCCCTTACCATCATATCAATTACGACTATTTTGTAATGGAAAACATGATGCAGCAACGCAATGGGGAGATTATCACCAACCTTTTCATTGCCGTAGATGACCCCGAGCACCCCCACTACCCGATTTACATTGGCGACATCGTCCATAAAATGTCACCCGCCACCCTCCAATTTACCGATTCATTATTCATAGCTGACAGCTCGCACACATCATATTATCTATATGCCCAAAACCCTCTTGGCGAAGGTAATATCAGGGCCAACTTCGAATACGATGAAAATCGCGACAGCACTTACCTTCGCATCACGCAT
>CALEMB010000035.1 GCA_937902805.1 uncultured Bacteroidales bacterium | reverse complement strand
AGGCGGTCGATTGCAGAAAGTTTTATTCCTTTGCGTTTCTCTCCTTAACAATCTCCTCCTGCTTGTCCTTAGGCGTCGGCATGTACTGATGGAACTCCATCGAGTAATTGGCGCGGCCGGAGGTGAGGTTGCGCAAGGCGGTGGCGTAGCCGAACATCTCCATCAGCGGGACGAAGGCATCCAACTTCTGTGAGCCCTTACGGAAACGACGCATCGCCTCGATGCGACCACGGCGCTTGTTGACGTCGCCCGTCACATTGCCGATGTAGTCGTCGGGCGTATTGATCTCCACCTTCATCACAGGCTCAAGCAGCACAGGGCTGGCTTTCATAAAGGCCTGCTTGAAGCACATCTGGGCGCAGAGCTGGAAGGCCATATCGCTTGAATCCACGGGGTGTGAGCTACCGTCGACGAGGACGCATTTCACATCCACCACGGGATAGCCTGCGAAGGGGCCTTTGTTCATAGCTGCAGCTAGACCCTTCTGTACCGAGGGGATGTATTCCTTCGGGATGACACCGCCCTTGGTGATGTCGACAAACTCGAAGCCGCCACCCGGGTTGGGTTCAAAGCGGATGACGGTGTGGGCGAACTGGCCCTTGCCTCCCGTCTGCTTGGCGTACTTGTAGTTGCACTCGAACGGAGCGGTGATGGTCTCGCGGAACGACACCGAAGGTGCGCCCACCGTGACCGGCACCTTGAACTCTTCCTTCAGGCGGTCGACGATAATCTCCAGATGCAACTCACCCATGCCCGCGATGATGGTCTCTTCCGTCTCCTCATCGAAATGGGCGTGGAACGATGGGTCCTCATTGCAGAGTTTGGCCAAAGCCTCGCTCAACTTGCTGCGGTTCTTCTTGTCGTCGAGGTTGACCTTCATCTCGATAACCGCTGGCGGAATGTTGATGGATTCCAGCAAGATAGGCTGTTTGTCCTCCTGACAGAGGGTATCGCCCGTCTTGGTGTATTTCATGCCCACGAGGGCCACAATCTCGCCCGCACCAGCCTCGGTGATCTCCTCTCGTTCCTTCGCCTTGATACGGAAGATACGACCCACACGCTCGCTCTTCATCTTGTTGGTGTTGTAGACGCTCATGCCGTTCACCAGCTTGCCGCTGAAGATGCGAATGAAGGTCTGCTGGCCCACATACGGGTCGTTGATGAGCTTGAAGGCCAAAGCCGAGAAAGGCTCATTCTCAGAAGGATTGCGCTGGTAGGTCTTCTCCTCGTTGGCGGGGTCGTGCGCAATGACAGCACCCAAGTCGTTGGGCGAAGGCAGGTAGTCGACGATGGCGTCCAAAAGGAGTTGGATACCTTTATTCTTATAGGCAGCACCACAAAGCACCGGCACCATCATCAGTTTGATGGTGGCCTTACGGATGGCGGCCATCAGCTTGTCGGTGGGGATTTCTTGGTCATCGAGATAGAGCTCGGCAATCTCGTCGTCGAGGTCAGCGACCTTCTCGATAAGGTTGCGGCGGGCTTCCTGGGCCTGTTCCATCATGTTTTCCGGGATGGGACCCACGATGCGTTCCTTCTCGATAAAGCGCACCGAGTTCATCAGCACCAGGTCCACCATACCCTCGAAATCAGATTCTGCTCCAATGGGCAAATGCAGCGGCACGGCATTGGCACCCAAATACTTATGCATCTGGTTGACGACCTCTTGGAAGTCGGCACCCGTGCGGTCCATCTTGTTGACGAAGGCGATGCGAGGTACGCGGTATTTGTCGGCTTGGTTCCACACCGTCTCCGATTGCGGTTCAACGCCACCCACGGCGCAGAATACCGCCACCATGCCGTCGATGACACGCAGCGAGCGTTCCACCTCGACGGTGAAGTCGACGTGACCGGGAGTATCGATAAGGTTGATCTGATAGCCGTTCCAATGTGCAGTGATGGCTGCCGAAGCGATGGTGATGCCGCGCTCCTGCTCTTGTTTCATAAAGTCCATGGTGGCTTGGCCGTCGTGGGTCTCGCCCACCTTACGGTTGACGCCCGTGAAGAACAGGATACGTTCCGAAACCGTAGTCTTTCCAGCATCGATATGCGCAGCGATACCGATGTTTCTCAATTTTGAAATACTTTGACTCATTATTTTATACTGATTTTCAATTATTTGCAAGCCCGAATCAAGCTTTCTGATTCGGGCTGCAAAAGTACAAAAAAGTTTCGGAACGGCAATTCAAATCCTCATTTGACGAATCTACCGCATTTCTTGAAGCCACTACTATCCACACCTTCAACCAAATACGCTCCCGAGGCCCATTCGGAGACGTCCAAACGGACTTCCGAAGCTCCTTGGGTCGAAACCGACTTGACGAGTCGACCCAAAGCGTTGTAAATGTTGATGGTCTGCACACCTTCGGTTTCGATCGTGATGATGGACGAGACGGGATTAGGATAGATTTTCAAGGAATCCGTTTGACTTTGAACTTCGGCCACTCCCAATGGGTCGAAACTATCATTGCCGTCGGTGAGCCAGTCGAGGCTGAAGTTGTAAAATACCGTCGAATAGCCCGAGGCACCCTCATAGGCTTCTTCAACATAGAGTCCGATGGTGCCGTCGGGCAGGACGCAAAGCGAAGAATAGGCCGAGCTGTATGGGACAATGCACTTCTTCACTGGCCAAGTCTCGCCTTCATCGTAGCTCACATAGACCGTCACATCGGTACGTTGGGTCCCATAAGGCACCGAATGTAGCAGACGATTCTTGTCGTGGCCTTGGTTCACAGAGGTGTAACGAATCATGTCGCCGTTGCAGGCGGGCGCGGTGATATCGTACCAAGTGGAAGTAGTAGGCTGCCAAGTCTCGCCGCCGTCCTCGGAAATGTTGTACCAGCGGTTACCCGCATGACGAATGCTCATCAGAATGCGGCCGTCGACCAGTTCCGTGACCTTGGCCTCATCGCCCGAAGAGGAAGCACGACCCGACACATGCCAAGTCTGGCCGTTGTCGTCGGAATAGACGGCGTGGTTGTAAAGCACCTGCGCCGTGGTCTCGCGGATGGCAGCGACGAAGATGATACGACCCGTTGAGGTGCGCAAGCCATTGCCCGAGCCAAAGAAAGAGGCACGCCAAGTGCGTTGTTCGGGAACGATGCAGTTGTCGCCAAAGATAAAGTTGGTGATATCCTCGGGCTCCGTCCAGGTCTGGCCGTTGTCATAACTCTTACAGATATAGGTACGTATAGGATTCGACGGGGTGGAGTACCACAAGCCGGGACCGCCAACAAAGCCTGCTATGAGTCCGTTTTCGTCGTTGCTCCAGGCCAAAGCGCAGTCTCCGAAACCGTGATTTACTCCAGTGCCTAGGGCGATGGTATAAGGTTCACTCCATGTGCGACCACCATCGGTGCTGCGATTGCAGACGATGTCAATGTCTTCGGGCAGGTCGGCTTCGTTGAATTTGCGTTTGTCGGTGGTTATCACCAACGAGCCGTCCTTGGCGGTGATAATCGCGGGAATGCGGTAGTTGGTGGAGCCATAATCGCCAGGTTGATAGATTACGGTGCGTGTCAGAGTGTCGCCCTTGCGCTGAGGCACTGTTTGTGCGAAAGCGGCCTTCATAGCCATCAGCAGGGCAATAAGGGTAAGGAGTTTCTTCATAGTGATAGGGGTTAAGTGATTATTTGACGCGGGACGCATGACTACGTGATACGGGACTTGCAATCGCCTCGTGTCTCTTGTCTCGAAGTCTCGTGTCTTTTTATTGGGTGCAAAACTAACAAACTTTCAAATAATAAGCAACAATTTCCTATTTTTGCCTCGCAAATCATGTCAGACATCATCACCATACGAAAAGGATTGGACATTCCCATCAGCGGAACGGCCGAGTTACGCCTCACCGATGCGCGGAGCATTACAACTTACGCTGTAAAACCTACTGACTTTGTAGGTCTTACACCGCGCCTGATGGTTGAGGAAGGCGACACCGTGAATATAGGTGATGCCTTGTTCGTGGACAAACACGACGAGCGCATCCGTTTTACCTCGCCTGTCTGTGGACATGTAAAAGCCATCGTGAGGGGTGAGAAACGGAAACTGTTGGAGGTGGTGGTTGAGGCGGATTGCAAATCCTCGCCAACAATTCAGACCGATGATGAAATCAAGACGGCCATGTTGCAATGCGGCCTTTGGACCATGCTGCGCCAACGGCCTTTTGGCACCATCGCCAACCCCGATGACAAGCCCAAGGCCATCTTCGTCAGTGCCTTCGACAGCGCACCATTGGCACCTGATTATGATTTCGCCTTGCAAGGGAAGGAAACGTTCTTTGCCAAAGGCATTGAGGCCTTATCCACACTGACGGATGGAAAAGTTCACATTTGCTTCCGCCCTAACCAAAAACTAGCGGAGCAATTGACTTCGTCGAATACTTCGCAATTCTCAATTCCCAATTCTCAATTCTCAATTCATTTTATAAAAGGTCCTCACCCCGCAGGCAACATCGGCACACAGATTGCCCACATTGACCCCATCAATAAAGGCGAGGTCGTTTGGACAATGAACGCACAAGATGTGGCGGTTTTGGGCGAACTCGTCATGACGGGTATTTATAGACCCGAGAAGGTTATCGCAGTGGCGGGACCTAATATCAAGAACCCGCATTATTACCGCATCAAGGCTGGTGCTTGTATATCAGAAGTCGTTAAGGGCCAGTTGCTTAACAACGATTATCCCAAGATGGATGCCAATGATGCCGCCAAGGCAAACCGTATCATCTCGGGCGACATTTTGAGTGGCACACAAATCGCCGTTGACGGATTTATAGGTGCCTACGATGACTTGGTGAGCATCCTTCCCGAAGGCGACTACTACGACTTCATGGGTTGGCTGATGCCTGGTTTTAGGAAGTTTAGTTTTTCTCGGACTTTCTTCAGCGGATTCATGCCAAAAATGTTGAATTGGAAATTCGACACCAACACCCATGGCGATGTGCGTCCCTTGGTCTTCACGGGCAACTTCGAGCGGGTCTTCCCCTTCGACATCTACCCCACCCAACTCATCAAAGCCTGCATCGTTGGCGACATCGACCTGATGGAGAACCTTGGTATCTACGAGGTGGAGCCTGAAGACTTTGCCCTTTGCGAGTTCATTGACACATCGAAAACCGACATCCAAGCCATCATCCGTGAGGCCTTGGAAAAACTGAGAAAGGAGGCTAAGTGATGTTCAGCAAACTGCGTTCTTTCATCGACAAAATCAAGCCGAACTTCGTGGAGGGCGGCAAATTCCCATGGCTTCAAAGCACTTTTGAGGCTTTTGAGACCTTTGCCTTCACGCCCAATCGGGTCACCAAGCGCGGTTGCCACGTCCGTGATGCCATCGACCTGAAACGTGCCATGATCGTGGTCGTCATCGCCCTCGCTCCCGCCATGCTTTTCGGCATGTGGAACATCGGTTATCAACACTACCTTGCAACCCCCGAAACCCTCAACTCTCAACTCTCAACTCTCAACTGTTTTTGGTTCGGATTCCTGCGCATGCTACCCATGTTGGCAGTGTCGTATATCGTCGGTTTGGGCATAGAATTCACTTTTGCACAGATACGCCACCATGAGGTAAACGAGGGCTTTTTGGTCACGGGATTTATCATCCCGATGATTGTGCCCGTCACCACTCCCTTGTGGCAGCTTGCCCTCGCCACTGCCTTTGCCGTCATCATCGGCAAGGAGGTCTTCGGAGGCACAGGAATGAACTTCCTCAACCCAGCCTTGGTGGCGCGTGCTTTCCTTTTCTTCGCCTATCCCACCCGCATGTCGGGCGATAACGTATGGATTGCCAACGACCTTTGGGGCACCGATGCCATCACGGGTGCCACGCCCCTGGGAGAACTAGCTGCTGGCATGCAGCCTTCGGCCTCCGCGTTGGATATGTTCATTGGTACCATCCCTGGGTCGACCTGTGAAACATCGGTTATTGCTGTCGCACTCGGTGCAATCATCCTGCTGATTACGGGGATTGCCAGCTGGCGCATTATGCTTTCCGTTGTCGTGGGTGGCGGCCTTATGGGTTTGTTGTTCAATGCCATCGGTGCCAACGAATACATGCAGCTGCCGTTCTACTACCATTACCTGATGGGCGGCTTCGCTTTCGGTGCAGTCTTCATGGCCACCGACCCCGTCACGGCGGCACAGACCAACATCGGAAAATGGATTTACGGTCTGCTCATCGGTATCTTCGCCGTGATGCTGCGTGTCATCAACCCCGCCTATCCCGAGGGAATGATGCTCGCCATCCTGCTGATGAACTGCTTTGCGCCACTCATCGACCATTGTGTGATTTCAAGGAATATCGCCATGCGTAAAAAACGCGCCATCGTCTCATCAAAAACCACCGTCCAATGAAAAAAGACATCAATAGCAACCGACATATCTTCCTGTATGCCACCATCTTAATAGTGGTTGTCGCTATTTTGCTCACGGTGACAGCGTTATGGCTGCAACCTTTCCAAGACCGTAACGCGAAGAACGAGAAGCGCATCAACATCCTTACTGCGGCAGGCATCCCCGATGTCAATGCCAAGAATGCGGCATTGCTCTTCGAGAAACACTGCACAGCAGAATTTCTCTTGGACGAAAATGGCAACCCGACCGAAGACGGCGAAGGCCTTCCCGTGTTTGTCATCGACCGCCAGACCAGCGTTATCCCCATGCAGGGCAACGGCCTCTGGGGGCCCATCTGGGGCTATCTTGCCATCGCTGCCGATGGTAAAACCGTGGTGGGTATAACTTTCGGCCACAAGTCGGAGACCCCTGGCTTGGGCGGAGAAATCACCACGGAGAAATTCCAAGGCCAGTTTGCCGGAAAACAAATCATGGATAACGGCATCATAGTTCCCGTTGAATTCGACGCCATCACGGGCGCGACAAAAACCTCGAATGGCATCAAGGAAATGATTGACAATACTTTGGAGAAATATTCGACCTATCTGAAGAAATTTGCTGAAAGAGGAGAATAAGTCATGTCCAACCTGAAGAAACTCGTCATAGAACCCCTGCGTAAGACCAACCCCGTCACCGTGCTGGTGCTGGGCATTTGCTCATGCCTTGCTGTGACGGCCCAACTGAAGCCCGCCTTGGTGATGGGTGCCTCCGTAACGGTAGTGACGGCGCTTTCCAACCTTATCATATCACTATTGCGCAAAGGTATCCCCAACCGGATCCGTATCATCGTGCAACTGGTAGTTGTAGCCACCTTGGTCATCATGATTGACCAATTTTTGAAGGCCTTTGCCTATGATGTCAGCAAGCAGCTCTCCGTTTATGTGGGTCTTATCATCACCAACTGCATCATCATGGGACGTTTGGAGGCGTTTGCCTTGTCGCATGGTCCTTGGGAGTCGTTCCTAGATGGTTTAGGCAACGGATTGGGTTACAGCTTAATACTCATCATCGTAGCTTTCTCCCGCGAACTGTTCGGTTCGGGAACACTGCTTGGCTATCAGGTCATACCACAGTCATTTTATGAGGCTGGCTATCAAAATAACGGACTGATGATATTGCCTCCCATGGCGCTCATCGTCGTAGGCATCATCATCTGGATTCAACGCACACGAAATCCCGAAATGCAGGAAAACAACCAAAACTAATCGGCCATGGAACTGTTGAAACTGCTAATAAAATCGGTCTTTGTAGACAATATGATCTTCGCATACTTTCTCGGTATGTGTTCTTACCTTGCTGTTTCGAAAACAGTGAAAACAAGCGCAGGTTTGGGACTGGCCGTGACTTTTGTGTTAGTGGTTACCGTTCCCGTCAACTATTTGGTCAACAAATACTTGCTAGCACCTGGAGCACTGGCATGGATTAGTCCTAAATTGGCCTCCGCTGATTTGAGTTTCCTGACCTATATCCTTTTTATCGCCATCATCGCCGCCATCGTGCAGATCTTGGAGATGGTGATTGAGACTTTCACGCCTTCACTCTATTCCGCCTTGGGCATCTTCCTCCCACTGATTGCCGTCAACTGCGCCATTTTAGGGTGCTCGCTCTTCATGCAAGAGCGCGGCTTCGGTAATGTGGGTGAAGCGGCAGTATTCGGATTGGGTTCGGGCATAGGATGGCTACTGGCCATTACTGCTATAGCCGCCATCCGTGAGAAGTTGCGTTATTCCAAGATTCCCAATGGCCTGCAAGGTGTGGGCATCTCGTTCATCATCACCGGCTTAATGGGTATCGCCTTTATGGCGTTCATGGGCATAAAACTATAAGCGTATGAATCTCACCACTACCCTGATATTAAGCATCGCCGTTTTCCTAGGCATCGTACTGCTGCTTGTCGCCCTGCTGCTATGGGTACGCAACAAGTTGATGCCCAAAGGCAAGGTGAAAATCACCATTAACGGAGACAAAGAACTGGAAGTACAGCCTGGCAACTCACTGATGGCTACTCTGGCCGACGAAAAAGTATTTCTGCCCTCGGCCTGTGGCGGCAAAGGCAATTGCGGCCAATGCAAATGCCGTGTAGTAGAAGGTGGCGGCAGCATCCTGCCCACCGAAGTCGGCTTCTTCTCACGCAAACAAATCCAAGAGCATTGGCGTCTGGGTTGTCAGGTGAAAGTCAAGGAGGACTTAAAGATTTTGGTGCCGCAGTCGGTACTCGATGTCAAGGAATATGAATGCACAGTGGTCAGCAATCGCAACGTGGCCACCTTCATCAAGGAATTCAAGGTGCAGCTGCCCGAGGGTGCGCACATGGACTTCATCCCCGGCTCATACGCCCAAATCCGCATCCCGAAGTTCAACCTCAGTTATGCCGACTTCGACAAGGAACTGATTGGTTCCGAATATCTTCCCGCATGGGAGAAGTTCAAGATGTTTGACTTACGTTGCGTCAATACCGAGCCAACCATCCGCGCCTATTCGATGGCTAACTATCCTGCCGAAGGTGACGTCTTCATGCTGACGGTGCGCATCGCCACGCCGCCTTTCAAGCCTGACCGTTCGGGCTTCATGAATGTCAATCCAGGCATTGCCTCATCGTATATCTTCTCGTTGAAGCCAGGCGACAAGGTACTGATGTCGGGACCTTTTGGCGAGTTCCATGTCAAGGAGCACGACGCAAATAAGAGCGGCCCTTCGACAGGCTCAGGGGCCTTGCTCCCTGAAATGATTTGGGTTGGAGGTGGTGCCGGTATGGCTCCTTTGAGGGCACAAATTATGCATCTGACCCGTACTTTGAATGTGAGGGACCGCGAAATGCACTACTTCTATGGTGCTCGTGCCTTGAATGAGGTATTCTATTTGGAGGATTTCCGCCAACTGGAACGCGACTTCCCCAACTTCCATTTCCACCTCGCTTTGGACCGTCCCGACCCTGCTGCCGATGCGGCTGGCGTTCCTTACACGGCTGGCTTCGTACATCAAGTAATGCTCGACACCTATCTGAAAGACCATCCGGCTCCCGAGGACATCGAATACTACATGTGTGGTCCTGGCCCAATGAGTGCCGCGGTCGTCAACATGCTCGACAACTTAGGTGTTGCGCCTGAGAACATCCTCTATGATGACTTTGGCGGGGAGACAAAGAAATAAGTTGATTTTCGTTAAATCAAAGCCTTCACGAAATCCATAAAGAGCGGATGCGGATGCAGTACCGTCGAGGAATATTCGGGGTGGAACTGCGTGCCGATATACCAACGAAGGTTGGGAATCTCAACGATTTCCACGAGGTTGGCGGCAGGGTTGATACCCACGCATCGCATTCCATGACTTTGGAACTCATCGAAGTAGCGGTTGTTGAACTCGTAGCGGTGACGGTGACGTTCCTGAATGAGACTTTGCTCGCCATAGGCCTCCCAAGTGCGGCTGCCTTTGACGAGTTCGCAGTCGTATGCACCCAGACGCATCGTGCCGCCCATCTGCGTGATGTTCTTCTGCTCCTCCATCATGTCGATGACATTGTGCGGCGTCCTCACGTCCATTTCGCTACTGTTGGCATCGGCATAGCCCAATACATTTCTGGCAAACTCAATGACCATCATCTGCATGCCGAGGCAGATGCCGAAGGTGGGTATATCGTGGGTACGTGTGTATTCAGCAGCGATGATTTTGCCTTCGATGCCACGCTGACCAAAGCCGGGGCAGATAACAATGCCCGCCATACCTTCTAGTTGTTCAGCAACATTCTCGCGAGTGATGAACTCGCTATTGATGAAATGCGTCTTCACCTTACGGTCGTTGTAGGTACCCGCATGGGCGAGGCTCTCGAGGATGCTCTTGTAAGCATCTTGCAGGTCATACTTGCCCACAATGCCGATGTTAACGACCTCGGTGGCACGCTTGCGGCGTTCGAGAAAATCGCGCCAGGCACCCAGTTCGGGCGTTGGGCCGACCTCCATGCCCATCTTCTTCATAATGATGGCATCGAGGTTCTGGCGTTGCATATTGACTGGCACCTCATAGATACTCGGCAGGTCTTGACTTTGGATAACAGCTTCCATCTCAACATTGCAGAAATGAGCCACCTTCATGCGAATCTCGTCACTCAGTTCGTGCTCAGTGCGCAGCACCAGAATATCGGGTTGGATGCCCTGTCCTTGCAACTGTTTCACACTCGTTTGCGTAGGCTTGGTCTTCAACTCACCAGCGGCAGCCAAATAAGGCACGTAGGTAAGATGTATGTTCAAGGCTCTCCGTGAACCCAGTTCCCACCTCAGTTGTCGAATGGCCTCGATGTAGGGCAAACCTTCGATGTCGCCAATGGTGCCACCAATCTCGGTGATGACAAAGTCGAAATGCTCCTTGGTGGCATTCAGTAGAATCCTGCGCTTGATTTCATCGGTGATGTGAGGCACCACTTGGATGGTCTTGCCAAGATAGTCGCCACGACGTTCGCGCTCGATAACGCTGAGGTAAATGCGGCCCGTTGTCACGCTATTGTCGCGTGTGGTCTGGATACCCGTGAAACGCTCATAGTGTCCGAGGTCGAGGTCGGTCTCAAAGCCGTCGGCAGTCACATAGCACTCACCGTGTTCGTAAGGGTTCAGCGTGCCAGGGTCGACATTGATGTAAGGGTCGAACTTCTGGATGGTGATTTTGTAGCCGCGTGCCTGCAGCAGTTTGCCGATTGAAGCCGAGATGATGCCTTTCCCCAACGAGGAAGTCACACCTCCCGTGATGAAGATGTACCGAGTTTCCATAGTGCCATTTTTTTGAAAAATAAGCCGCAAAGGTAAGGTTTATTCCGATAACTGGAAACAAATCTGAAAAATTAGGCGTAACTTTGCGCCTCAATAAAAGATAAAAACAATGGAAAACGAAATGAAATTCTGTCAGAGTTGTGGAATGCCGCTGACCGACCAAGTGCTCGGTACAAATGCCGATGGCAGCAAGAACGAAGAATATTGCATGTACTGCTATAAAGACGGTAAGTTCTTGCAAGACTGCACCATGGAAGAGATGATCGAGCATTGTGCCCTGTTCGTGGACGAAGTCAACAAAGGTCTGCCCCAACCCATCACGAAGGAGGAATATATCGGCCAAATGAAAATGTACTTCCCGCATTTGAAACGCTGGCGCCAAGCCTTGAAGGTTACCGATGATGCCATGCCCGAGAATCCCGCCTTGGCACCCGTCAAAACGCTCATTGCCGAAATGGCAGACACCCTACCGATTACTTATATCTCTTCGGTTGACAAAGAAGGTTTCCCCTACACCAAGGCCATGCTCTCCCCGCGTGTCCGTGAAGGCATCAAGGTGTTCTATTTCACCACTAACACTTTCTCGCTTCGTGTGGCGCACTACAAAGCCAATCCCAAGGCTTGCATCTATTTATGCGATGCCGAAGGCTTCAAGGGCATGATGTTGCGCGGCACGATGGAAGTGCTGACCGATGCCAAGAGCAAGGAGATGATTTGGCGCGAGGGCGACACACAATACTACCCAGGTGGCGTCACTGACCCGAATTACTGCGTTCTGAAGTTTACGGCTACTGACGGCCGCTTCTACAGCGACTTCTATCCGAGGAGCTTTGTGCTTGAGTAAGGTTTGTTGATGAAACACCTGCCAAATGCTATCACGGCACTTTGATTTGTAGAAGCCATTTGCCTTCTGTTTTTCGGAGTCGAGAGTTGTGCTTTCTGGGTCATTTATTTTGTCTGTGGTCTCAGCGATATGGCAGATGGATATCTCGCCCGAAAACTCGGATGTGAAAGCAAGACAGGTGCAATGCTGGATAGTTTAGCAGATTTGGCCTTTGTGATATGTTGCTGCTTTAAATTGATACCTGTTTTGGCCTTCCCAAAATGGCTGTGGATCTGGGGCGGAGCGATTGTCGTCATCAAGGTCATCAACCAAATATCTGCCTTGGTGATGTACAGGAGATGCGTTTTCCCTCATACTGTTGCCAACAAAGTAACTGGGGTTCTGCTTTTTGTTGGAGTTCCTTTGACGGTAATTTTGGAATCGATTGTTCCGATGGTCATTATAGCCGTTGTTGCGACATTTGCTGCTGTTCAAGAGGGGCATTTCATTAGAACGGGAAAGGGGCACTAATCATTCTCGCAAATTCGGCATGCCAAATCGTTGAGCACGAGGCATTGGTTTCTGCTGATGGTTATCTGTTCATTGTGGTGTTCCCATGGGGAAAGGATGAGCAATTGGCCTCGGGCACAAGCTTCCATGCGGGTTCCGCTTGGCTTGGCGAGTTCGGTAAGGCCGTTTTCCTGTAAGTAAATTAGAGGCAAGCCCTCGTTAAAGGCTGCCCTCATCACCGCTTTCTCACCAGAAGAGATAGCGGGAGAAACAAGCACTGCGCCTTGTCGGGCTGCTGCCAGGTAATCCTGCACCTTTGCTTGGATTTCTGTTTCGGTGAGACGACGAGAGCACTGCACAAATAAGCGAACGGGTCGGTTGAGCAGGAAACAGTTACCGATGGCAGAGAATGAAACTCCAGCAACAATTAGGTTTCGTTGGACACGGAATAAATCGGGGTGTTCGCGTTTCATAAGCAAGCGACGGGGGTTGTCATCCAAATAGCGGAGCCATGTTTCAAGTTGCCCTGCTCGTAGCAGGAGTTTGTCATTGTAGCCACGGGCAAAGAGCATTCCGTGGGTGCGGTCTTCGCCTCGTCGGTCTTTGTGGGGCGCGGGTTGGGTTTGTTGCGTTGGCAACGCAACGGACGGGACAGGCGGCAAACCCAACACCAACTCACGGTAATGCTTGTTGCAGCTTTGCTTAAACCCGCGCAACGCCATGCCAAGCGGTTTTTCCATCCTATCTCGGACAAAAAGGATGCCGTGCAAATGGTCGGGCATCATTTGTAAAGCGATGACCTCCACTTCGGGGTGGTGCAATGGTGCCGCCCACCACTCGTCTGCAACACGTTGGCCTAACTCCGAAAGCTCAATGCGCGGCTCGTCTGGGCTGCCCTCAGGAGCATCGCTTTTACCTACAACATACCCAAATAGAGCACGACGTCCCTCAGTCACCATCGTAATCATGTAAATCTGACGGCCTGTATAGTCATGCCCGACACAGCGGCGAAGCATGGATGGCTTCTTTTCACCAGCAAAGGCTTTCTGTGCTTCGTAGGTCTCTTTTTTCATGCAGCAGCTTCTTGTTTTTACACTGCAAAGATAGAATTCTTTCACAAATATCCCAAAAACTTGCAGAAACGACGCTTATGCCGTACTTTTGCCGATAAATTGTTGAATCATGCGAAAAACCCTAATCCTATTACTGACCATCCTAGTCATGGCCTCCTGCAGCGACCCGAACGCAAGGTATGTCAAGAAAGCCGTCCGCATCATGGACAAACACGGCATCTATGCCCAAGGACCTGAATGGGAAAAAGCCAAACAAGAAGCGCTCTCGGCAAAGCCTGCAAGTCTTGAAGAGGCACAAGAAATTGTCGTTCAAGCTGGGAAGGCAGCTGGAGGAAAACACACCTACCTGATGACTACCGATGAAGTGACAGTGAACGACACTTCCTCATGGGAAATGCCGACGGTGGAATTGCTGGAAAACAATATCGCTTTCATCAAGTTACCAGAATTCTCAGGTAATATGGAAGAGGGGGCCAAATATGCGAACGCGGTGCTTAATGCCGTGCCAGATGAAGTGCAAGGCGTTATCATCGACCTGCGCGGCAATAGGGGAGGCAATATGTATCCGATGATTGCCGCTATTCACCGTTTTCTGCCTGACGATGTAATCCTGAAGTTTTCTTCGCGCCAAAGGCCGATGAGTGTCAATACCGCTTTTGTCATGAGATCGGTTGGCATGGAACAACAGCCCCCGATTCATTGTCAAGTGGCGTTGTTGACCGACGAATGGACGGCCAGCTCCGGCGAAGCGGTCTTAATCTGCTTTCGAGGACTGGAGAACTCACGTACCTTTGGGTCACCCACCGCTGGCTATTGTTCGTGCAACCAGCCTTTCCTGCTGCCTGGAGGTTCTCGGCTGGTGCTCACGACAGGTGAAGATATCGCACGTACGGGAGAAGTGTTCTGCGATGATCCCATCGAACCTGATGTGATGACCGAAACGCCATTGGAAGAAGCACTGGAGTGGCTTACCAAGCCATAAGGCCATAGGTTATTTCACCACAAACTTCGTTGTTTCAAGAATTCCTTCGCCTTTAACTTGTAAGAAGTAAACGCCATTTTGCAATCCAGCAACGGAAATGTTGCCATTCGTGGTACCTGAAGCTATCTCTTGGCCTAGCACATTGAAAATGGAATAATACGCTGTTGTCAAAGGAAGGCTCTTCATGAAGAGGACATCGGAAACAGGATTGGGATACACTTCAATGGACTTTAGATTTGATGACTCTTGAACGGCATCAGCTGTAGGAATGATATTCAATATAATACCTTCCATCTTTGTCATCCCCTGATAAAAATTGGGATCGGGGATATCATACCAGTTATCCAATGAGCCACCGTAGCCGAAGTTGATATGGAACTTGCCGTCGCTTTCGCGATAGCCATCGACCACGACATTATGTCCAACCGTTCCTGCGGGATTCTCAACGGCCAAATGGGCAGGATAGCCAGCTTGCAAATTGGAAATCAAAGTAGCATACATTTCGTCACTAGGCTCCCGATACAGCACGCAGTCCATGAAACCAAACCGTTGGTAGGCCTCAAACGCCTGATCCACATAAAAGGTACCAGACCCCTGCGAGGTATACACTTGTGTGCAGGCCGTACCGCAAGCAAAAACCACTGCAGCGGCAAGGTAGTCAGAAAGTTCCTCGCCACGTTGAAAAGTGGCATCCACTTCATCCAATAATTCATTCAGTTGTAGAAATGACGGGAATTGCAGTGTTTCCCAATCGTCATCAATATAGTATCTACGACCTGCATAATTATGGTAATAGTCGTCATCATCAGTAAAGCGGGTATCTTGCGTCGTCCGTAGATAATTGATAATCTGTCCCATGGCAATAGCAGGACAGCCGGCATAACTATAAGAGTAGCTGGTTGACGGATCTCTTGGACAAAGTTGATTGTATGGATAATTCTGCGTCCAACGCGATTCAACCAGACCTTCCCCACGAATTGACGAAGTGGCAGGATCTGGACTATTTACGGTCTTAAGGAGTGGACTTTGCGCAAAGCCAGTCAAAGTGCAAAACAACAATAGCGTGGTAAGAAATTTTGACATTTTATTCTAATTTGATTAACACCGCAAAAGTATGGATTTTTTATCTTTGCAACACAAAAGTTAACCAAACGTTATGACAAAATTCCTGAAATTTTTGACCTTGTTCATTGGCATCGGTGCCGTGATAGGTGCCGCGATGATGTGGATTGACCCTTCGGGCCAAATGTGGGGCATGGTGCCTTTATTGGAGATGCTTCGCGCAAAAATGCCTTGGCCTGATGTCTTTTTCAAAGACTTTATCCTTTCGGGTTTTGTGCTGTTAGGCTTGAATGGTATCACCCAGTTTGCAGCAGCCATTCTGCTGTTCAAGAACCATCCCTTGGCTTATTGGGCTGTTCTGGCCTGCGGCATCATTCTGATGCTATGGATTGTCCTCGAATGGTGGGTATGGGGTTTTAATGCCTTGAGTAACATCTATTTTGTGTTTGGATTGATTGAGGTTGTGGCTGCCGTGATTAGTTTGAGGAAACAATAACCCTCTTATGGCCAATATCATCACTATCGTCCGAATATTGTGCAGCATCGCCATCCTGTTTTGCCCCGTGTTTTCGGTGGCTTTCTATTCGCTTTACATTACCGCTGGACTGACCGACATGATTGACGGTTGGGTCGCAAGAAAAACAAACACTGTCAGCGAGTTTGGTGCCAAATTGGATACAGTTGCAGACTTTGTCTTTGTGGTCGTTTGTCTGGTGAAGTTGCTCCCCATCATGGACTTCCCCTCTTGGCTCTATGTTTGGATTGGGGTCATCGCATTCATCAAAATCATCAATATCGTTTCGGGATATGTCGTTCAAAAGCAATTTGTGGCCATTCATAGCGTGATGAATAAAGTCACTGGATTATTGTTGTTTATTTTCCCGCTGACTTTGTCTTTCATCAATTTGAGATATAGCGCAGTGATGGTTTGCCTTGTCGCAACTTTTGCCTCAATTCAGGAAGGACATTTTATCAGAACAAAGAGATAAATAATTTGAATTAGATGTCACTTTTTGCCATCCTGACTTGTTATAGAGGCGAACTGGTTCAAAAAACAGAAGTCTAACGATTAAAAACAAAAAGAAAATGGATAGTAATGTAGTTTGGGTGGAATTTGTCACCATGATTCCCGTTATTGCATGTGGATGCGTACTTCCCATTGTGTTTATTTGGCTGGAAACGCGGCGTAAAATTAACGAGTCAAGAGACCGTATGCAAATTGTAACGACAACCATCGAGAAGCATCCTGACATGGATGTCGAAGAACTGATGAAAAAGATTTCGCCAAAGAAAAAGTCGCTGAAGGAAAAACTGCTTTCGAAACTGTTGTGGGGCTGCATCACCACCATACTAGGCATCGGCTTGATTGGCTTTGGTTTCTTCCTTACAACGCAAGAAATTCACTCGGCAGACGACGTTCAAACCGCCATTGGTTTCGGAGTGGTTCTGTTGGGCATAGGTATCGCCTTCCTCATTAATTATGCTGTAGGCAAAAAGATGCTTGCTAAGGAAATCGAAGCAGAGCAAAACAACCTGACCAAGCAAGCGTAATCCGTGACGCGCGAAGGATTCATAGAACTTGTGGAGCGTGAGCAGGAGGCCTTGCGGGGCTTCTTGCTCTACCTCTGCTGCGGCAACGAGGAGGAGGCCGACGACATCGCTCAGGATGCCTTGGTCAAGGCTTACCTCTCGTCAGCAGGCTATCAGGAGAAGGGTAAGTTCCGCTCATGGCTTTTCAAGATTGCCCACAACACCTTCCTCAACCACAAGGTAAGTTGCCGAACGACTGAAAGCATCGAAGAAGCCCGGACACTTATCAGCGACACCGCTGCCGACGCTTCCTTCGAGCACCAAGACCTCTACTTGGCTCTGCGAACGCTACCGCCCAAGGAACGTTCAGCCATCACACTGTTCTATCTCAACGGTTATAATATCAAGGAGATAGCCGCCATTACCGAGGCATCCGAAGATGCCGTAAAGAAACAACTCTCACGAGGACGTGACCAACTGAAAGAAAAACTGAAGCTATGAACAAAGACAAAGCCCTTGAGGATCTTTTCCTCGCTCAGAAACCTCAATTTGACGATAGCAAGGCCTTTATGGCCTCGCTCAACAAGCGTTTGGATGCCGTGGAGTACATCAAGCAACATCAAGAGGCTACAATTCGCCATTACAAGATGGCTTTGGTGGTCGCCTTTGTCGTGGGCATCATCAGCGGTGCCGTCACCATAGCGTTTTTGCTTTCCACGCCTGCCGTCGTTCCTCTGTTCACCTGCAGAGTGCAAACGGGGTGGCTTTCATGGCTTGCTGCCAACTCCCGAGTCCTTACCGCCACAGCGCTTTCATTGCTGATTACCTTTGGGCTCATCAGTATCATTAGCAATATTCAGGATATTAGAAGTATGCGAGATGAATGTAAAACAAATCAAATCCTCTTTAGCCAAAGGCCGAGAAAGCGGTCATACACGATATAGCCTTCGGAGGTCTGATAGACCAAATCCTTATCAACCAACACTTTCAATGCTGACTTGACACTGCTGGCGCTGGGCAGTTCAAAGCGTTTGATAAACTCATTGCCCAATGGCTGTTCAACGACATCCGCATGGGCAATGGCTTTGAGCAGACCGAATTGGTTGTCGGTCAAAAATGAGGTAAGCATTTGATAGTGTGGTGCCAACGCATTGACATGAAACAGAATAGCCTCAACAGCTTGCTTATCCGTTTCCACCTTTTTCCCCTGCTCATACAACCGATTCAGGATGGCTTGCAGATACCAAGTATAGCCGTCAAAACGCTGATAAATGTTGTGGAACACCTGCTGACTGAGCGAGCCTTTCTTCGCCTCAAAAAACTTTCTGGCAAAGTCATAGTAGGTCTCTTCTTGAAGTGGCTCCAGATTCATCAGTTGTGTGCTCTGATAGAAAGGTCTGTTGGGGGCACAGAACATCTCTTCCATCAAATGCTTCTTGCTACCGGAAAAGATAAACTTCACATGGTGTATAAACTGGATATGGGAACGCAGCATAGCCTCGGTGCCTTTCTCTGGATATTCCGCAATTTGCTGAAACTCATCGATGGCCAGATACACGGGCTTGTTCAGGTCGTTCAGATGGGTGAAGATGCTCTTGAGCGTATATTCAGCCTGCACAGGAACCACACTAACGGAAACAGTGGGCAATCCAGTCATCAAGTCGGGGGTAATCGTAGGCCGTAGTCCTTTGAAGAAATCCAGAACTTTATTGGCAAACGACTTCTCCCTTTCCAAGGCATCTTCGATAACCGCCCTACACAATGTCTCCACAAGCTCCTGTAGGTTTTTGGTCGAAAAGACGTCAATATAGATGCAAATAGCTTCCTTGTTTTCTTTCTTAATTTGATAAAAAGCATGGTTTATCAGCCCTGTTTTTCCTATTTTTCGTGGAGAAATTAGGGTTAAATTACGCCCATTATTGAGTGCAGAAATCATGTTTTTTGTTTCTTCCTCACGGTCGCAGAAGTATTCCGGTCCTTCATATCCCTGATAAACAAACGGATTATCAAGATATTTCTGTTTTATCCTTGCCATAGCATCTATGTATTTTATTGCGAACTTTTCGTAACGAAACTTTCGTAACGAACTTCTCGCAATGCAAAAATAGATATTTTTGTTTTAGTTGTCATATTTTTCGCTATTTTTAGAAACTTTTTTTGCAGTCTGCTGTAATTATTCCGTTTTTCCTGCGACTAACGAAGCAAACGATGAAAGCTAAAAAATGGAGACAAAAGAATTAGAGAAAGAATTCCTGGAGGTGATTGAGGCTCAGAAGCGGACCATCTACAAGGTGTGCTACATCTATGCCAACAATCAGGACGACCTAAACGATTTGTTTCAGGAAACGGTGCTCAACTTATGGAAGAGTTTCCCGCGCTATCAGGGGGATAGCAAACTCGTGACATGGGTCTATCGCATCGCCATGAACACCTGCATCACGTTTCTACGTCGCTCTGGCACCCGTCCGCAGACCGTTCCTTTAACGGCGGATATGGCGCAAATTGCAGCCGACGAGGGTACCGCTGTCCAGCTTCAAGAACTTTACAAACTCATCAACCAGCTAGGGAAATTGGAACGCGCGCTGATTCTCCTCTGGCTCGAAGAACGGAGTTATCAGGAAATGGCCGATATCCTCGGCATCACTAAGACCAACGTCGCCGTGAAGCTCAATCGTGTCAAAGAGAAACTCAAGAAAATGTCTAACAGTTAAAATTCAAAGCAATATGGAACTTGACGAATTAAAAACCAGTTGGAACGCGCTCGACAAGCGTCTGGCAGAAACAGAAATAGTGAATCTTCGCATGGTGAAGGAGATGATTCAGCAGAAAACCAAGTCCGCCTACAAGGGTATCGTGGGACAGAACCTTTACTTCTTTGTAGTTAACATTCTGATCATCGGCATCCTATTCCCCTATATCTATATGAACACACCTATTCGCGCCATTTCATTCGCAATTGTTGAAGCCATGATGATATTGGGATTGATTCCGATAATATGGAAACTCACCTTATTGTCGAAGTTCGACATGGGAGGCAAGAGCTGCAACGAACTCAGCCGATTGGTCTTGCGCTACAAACAGATATGCCACCAACAGAAGTATTTGGAAATCGCAGCCGTTTGTTTAGCCATGGTTGCTTTCTATATCATAGAACTTGGTTTCAACCCAACGGCTGGCTATGTGTTTGAAACCAATAGGGTGCTGATTGTCATAGGACTCACGCTGTTCACTTTCGCCATGGCCTTTGTGCTTGGTCTCTGGCATCGTCGCCGCCATGCGCAGCAGATGCAGGAGATAGAACGTGGCCTCGAAGAACTCCGTGAGTTTGAGAGTTGAATGGCCTCATGATTTGAGATACTGATGCTGTAACAGGGCGCAGCCGCAAAGCGATTGCGCCTTTTTTGTATTTTTGCGGCACAATTCCAAAAACATCTCATGAATATAGTTGCCCAAATCCTCAAAAGATATACCCATGTCAGCCTGATGCTGCGCATTTTTATCGGACTAGTCATCGGAGCGGTGTTGGGTCTGTTGGTGCCTTCGTGGACGGGCATTGGCATCCTTGGTCGGATGTTCGTCAGTGCCTTGAAAGGCATCGCCCCAGTGTTGGTTGCGGTGTTGGCGACCTCGTCTATCGCCAAGGCGGGCAAAGGCCATGGGCAACGTTTCGCCGCCTTGATTGGAGTCTATATGTTGAGCACCTTCATCGCAGCCATCTGTGCGGTGGTGGGTAGTTTCTTGTTCCCCGTGACTTTGCAATTGGCTGAGGTACCCGAGATGGAAAGTGCAGTGGGATCGCTGTCGGAGGTGTTCACCAACCTGCTGACGGGTATGCTCACCAACCCCATCATGGCCATCGCCAATGCCAACTACATCGCCATTTTGTTTTGGTCCATCATCATCGGCATCGCTCTCAGGAAATTGGCCAATAGAACCACCATAACCGTGGTCCACGATTTTGCCACGGTGATTTCAAAAGTGGTGAAATGGATTATCGAGTTTGCTCCGTTCGGCATCCTCGGACTGGTCTTCACGGCTGTGTCGGAGAACGGCCTTGAGGTCTTCACGACCTACGGTCACCTGTTGCTGCTTTTGGTAGGTTGCATGTTGATCAACACCTTGGTTTTCAATCCGCTCATTTCCTTTGTAATGCTGCGGAAAAACCCTTATCCGTTGTTGTTCACCTGCCTAAAGGAGAGCGGGCTGAATGCTTTCTTCACACGCTCCTCAGCAGCCAACATCCCCATCAACATGGCGCTGTGCAAGAAACTCAACCTTGATGAAGATTTCTATTCCGTCAGCATTCCCTTGGGCGCGACCATCAACATGGACGGTGCCGCCGTGACCATTACCGTTTTTGCGCTTGCCGTGGCGCATACCGTAGGTGTAGAAGTCAGTTTCGCCTCTGCGGTATTTCTGGGTCTCATTGCCACCCTCGGTGCCTGCGGTGCCTCGGGTGTTGCGGGCGGTTCGTTGTTGCTTATCCCAATGGCCTGCTCGTTCTTCGGCATCGGCAACGACGTGGCCATGCAAGCCGTCGCTATAGGCTTTATTATTGGTGTGGTACAAGACTCAGTTGAGACTGCCCTCAATAGCAGCGGTGATGTGTTTTTCACTGCCACGGCGGAATATTACGATAGAAAGAAAAACAGTAATAATGGAAACAAATAGAATACTATTGCGCCCATGGCGCGACGATGATGCAGCGGCACTTTTCAAATATGCCTCCGATCCCGAAGTAGGCCCACGCGCAGGTTGGCCACCGCATAAAAGTGTGGAGGAGAGTTTGGAGATTATCCACTCCGTGTTTCATAACGACACCAATTGGGCCATCGAACTCAAGGAAACGGGCGAGGCTATCGGTGCGATAGGGTATCTGCCTGCGCCTGAAAGCGAGCTCCCAGCACGCGAGGACGAGCCATTGGTGGGCTACTGGGTCGGCAAACCCTACTGGAACCAAGGTATATGCACGGAAGCACTTGAGATAATGCTGGAGCATATCTGCAAGACTACTGACATCAAATCCCTGATTAGCAGCCATTATTTTGATAACCCAGCCTCTGGCCGAGTGATGGAAAAATGTGGTTTCAAGCCCACTGGCGAGACCTGCATTGACGAAAAACTGACGGGTACGACAAAACCGACGCGGGTGATGCGTTGGGAGAGGCATCCTTGAAGTTTAGTCTTTATTTCAACGCCTTCACGGGGCATTCCTTTTTGCATTTCTGGCACAGGATGCACTCTGTGGCGTTTTTCCGCTTGCGAGAGTCGTTGTTCACCTCGACATTCATCGGGCAGACTTTCAGGCATTTGCCGCAATGTATACACTTGTCCTCATCACAGTGGATGCGAAGCCAAGAGAAATAACTCATCGGCTTGAGGAAGACCGTAATTGGACAGATGTACTTGCAAAACGCGCGGTTATCCTTGAAAGCCACAGCCAAAACGATGCCGACCGCATAATAAACCAGATTGCCGACAACGAACAGCAGAAACATAGTGTGCTTGGTGGCTTTTCCGAAATGGAACAGCAAAAGAACAAGGACGAGTGAAAGCGCAAACACGATGTATCGAATGAATCCTATCTTTTTTCGCGGGCTTTGTGGCTGCTTGTAGGGAAGCAAATCAAGAATCATCGTCGTCCAACAGGCATAGCCGCACCAACCCCGACCAAAAAGCAGCGGCCCGAAAATCTTGGCTATGGCATAGTGCAACACTCCCGCCCCGACAACACCGGAAAGCAGATAATACCAGAATCCTTCTATCTGCATGTTTTCTTGGCATATCAGCCCGAGGAAAACAAGCATATAGGCACCGACACCAAACTGAATGAACTCTCTGGCATGTTTCCATCCCGCCCGTGACAACGCCAGACCAAGCCCGAGAATGGTGCCGATGTAGGTGAAGTTAAGCAAATAGAACAAGCTACCCGTCGAAAGCCAAAGCGAAACGGCGATGGCCTCAAACACGATAAACAGGATGATGGCGGTTTTGAATTTTTTCATTGGTTCTTTTTTTAATACCGTTCCACAAAATCCCGAACCAGCCTAAACACAGGCTCATAACTGTCGAAGATAGCGTTCTCGTAAGTGTCGAAGATGGTGTGGTAAAACGGGAAAGCATCGCCTTCTTGGTTTTCAAGGAAGATGCAGGGCACATGGCGTGTGGCAAAAGGATAATGATCGCTATTGCCAGCCAACTCGCCACGATTTAAGGCTTTGAAATGGTGCTTCTCATCGTTAATTTGTTCAAACAAGGCGAAGCCTCGCACACCTTCGTCGCTGACCTCGCAGTACTGCACAGGGTTGTTGTCGCCAATCATGTCGATGTTGAAAAGGTACTTGATTTGTTCCAGCGGCACAAGGGGATGTTGGGCATAGAACTCTGATCCACGCAGGTTGGCATCCTCGCCTGAGAAAGCGATAAAATACATGTCGTATTCGGGGCGGTTTTTCGCATAATACTCAGCCAGGGTAATGATAGCGGCAGTGCCCGAAGCGTTGTCGTTGGCGCCAGGGTAATAAACCTTCTCTCCGAGGTTGCCGAGGTGGTCGTAATGGGCGGTGAACACATAGCAGCTGTCGTGACGGCTACCCTCCACCTTGGCGATGACATTGAAGAGCTCGTAGTCCTTCAGAAATTCGTTGTCGATGTCAGCTCGGATGGATTTCACGCCTTCAATGGCTTCTGGCGTTGTCCAGATAATGGGCTTTTCCACCACGCGATGGCCGTATGCCTTGTAGAATTTGATGGGCGAGGTCCAAGTATTGATGACTCCCGCATTGGGGCATTCGCCTGGTTTTTGCAGACGGGCGAAATCCTTACCGTGACGATAAGAAAACCAGAACTCGCAGACCACGAAGCAGTTGGCGTATTCAGGTTTGGCCAAGTCCGCAAACATCTTTTCAGGGTCAAAGTTCAGGGTATCAACGTGATATACAGGGAACTCACCATGAACGCCAGGGGAATACTCACGCATGGAGAAATCCACACCAGGAGTCAGCTCTTTGCCGTCGGCCCATAGTTTCATCTCGCCCGCGAAGGTGTTGATGTCGATGGTGAAGGGTTGGCAAACGGCGACATCCACGCCAGTCTTCTCGAATTCCTCATGGATGTATTTTCCGGCCATATTGGCACCACCCTTGGCATAGCCACGGCCTTGGTATTTTGAGGAGCTTAATTCCTTGACAATCTGTTTGTAATGCGCCAGATCCTGCGCATTCAGTTGCATGGCGGCGAGGGCCAGCACGAAAACCAAAAGTTTCTTCATGGTGAATCAGTTTTAAATTTGCGGCAAAGATATGGAATAAAACATGATAAACCTCCTTTACCCCTCCTATTGTGTTCTTTTGATCTCCTTGCCTGACAGATTTTGTAGCTTAGGCGTAGCGTAGGCGTAGCATAGGCGAAGCGTAGGCGAAAACCGACAACCGAAACTAGCCGAAAAAACGAACCTATGTTCATTTTTTTCGTGAGGATTTCGATGTCCATAAGGCATAAATCAGCCTCATCCATTACCGAATTAAGGGTTCGCAATCTTTTTTCTGGCAATTTGTTTGTTTGGAAAGAAAAAATACTAAATTTGCGGCATGAATAAACGGATTGTATCACTAAACAAACGATAGACATAAGAATAAACGAATACTCTTTATCATAAATAAGCAAGCATAGAGACGAATTTCATCTGTTCTAAAATTTGGCGATTTTAACGGATAGTAAATCTTGTAGTTTAGTCGAAATGCTCACGCATGGCGTGAGCTGGACTATTTCACGGATTTACGGGTTACGCCAAATACCTTGAACAGCGCGAAACGGTCTGGTTTCACGCTTTTTTTATTGTGTTTTCGAAATGGAACAAAAAAATAGAAATATATGGACGGTCATACTAGAGTATTATACAAACAGAAACGTAAAGCAGCCTTGATAGGAGTGCTTACTTTGGGGCTGGCTGGCCTGACCGTGGTTGGTATGGGCGGGATTTGGAGAAATAACATTTTTGAAGGGGTCTCGTTTGCTCAAGGCCCTCTGAAGGGTTTCTTTAAAATTCTGTCTTTTTGTTTCTTGTCAGTATTGGTAGCTGTTCCGTTTTTCTTTATTTCATTCTTCAAACTGATATATTACAGTATTATTTTGTCGTAGATGTACACGTTTACAGCACATAGGGTTTCACATGAAGACAATGTCTTATATCCTGATATTATGGAGATAGATGTTGATCGTGTATTAGTGACCAAATGCTATGTCTTTGGTCATCGTACCAATACAATTCTTAAAGCCAACATCGCTTCGGTTTCTTTGCGTGAAGGTGTGTTCTTTGCTGATGTGCGTATTGAAACTACAGGTGGCGCAGTGTTTTGGTCAGAAGGGTTCAGGAAGGCAGATGCCAGGAAAATAGTTGATTTATTGATGAGATAGTAACAAACAACTCATACTATGGAAAAAGAATATTACATCAAAATGAACAACGAGAACTATGGGCCTTATTCATTTACCCAAGTTTGCTCGTTAGGAGTTTTCGACACTACCTTTGTCAGCGTCCCGCAAGACAATGCGGGATGGAGAATGGCAAAAGATGTTCCAGAACTACAAGGTTTCACAATTACCGAAGGAACCACATCATTACAAGCTCCTGAGTCCTCTCAATTTTTTGTGCGAGAGGGTGCAAGTATATATGGTCCATACACCATCGAAGAATTGGCATGTATGGAAGTCAAAGAAGGTAGTTTCGTTGGCATTAATAGTTCAAGCAAATGGTATTTAGCTGAGTTGGTTGACGGACTTTTACCTCTATTAGAACAATACAAGGCAAGAATAGTTGAACAACATCAACAACAGCAAAATGAAGCTGCTCAAAGAAGGGAACAACTTCGTGATCGTAGCACTCCTGGCACTCCAATCAGCCCATATGCTGATGATGAACTATACTATGTCTCTTTAGACAGCGAAAACTATGGCCCATTCGATTTGCAGAGCCTGCGCAGCTTTGGCTTGTTCGATTCTTCCATGGTTAGAAAATACAATGAGGATATATGGAGATTGGCTTATACTTTGCCAGAATTAAATGGCTATACGGTTTCGGAGGAAATCC
This sequence comes from uncultured Bacteroidales bacterium, assembly GCA_937902805.1. Classification (GTDB taxonomy): domain Bacteria; phylum Bacteroidota; class Bacteroidia; order Bacteroidales; family F082; genus Limimorpha. Next base: position 3,315 of record CALEMB010000035.1, on the reverse strand, counting down.
AACCTGTTGAGACTCCGCCGACTTCTCCAGTAAATGAGCCGTATCAAAACACTGCATTATATGATATGGCGGAGGATTTCAATTCTGTTTATGACAATTACAGAAATGAAATCCTGCAAAAGTTATTCTTCTATAAAAATGAGTATTTACAAAAGGAGGAGGCGAATGTCCCCAACCGATATTCGGAAGAAATGTTTGAAATGTCATGGAGCCGATACCAAAGAGGCTTTGATGTGCTGATTAAGACTTTGGGAGATGTGAAACTCAAATGTGATGCCTTTGAGAAGAAGCATCAGGAAGATGCCCAGGGGCTAAATAATCTGTATCTGCAAAAGACGTTAGTAGCCCCGATGCTCCATCAAGCACCCGATATTCAAGAAATGACACAGATTGATGGCAGGAGACGGCATGTGAGTGAGAAATATGAGAAAATCAGAAGCGAACTTCTTTTAGAAATCAAATTAATCATAGAATCCTTCAATCGTAAGAATCCACCTGTTTTCAATGAACGGTATGAATTAGCTTTATCTACTGAGAACTGTTGGCAGACCTTGGAGAGGATGGATGACGATTCACAAAAACGTTATTATGTTGGTGGCTCAAAGTTTGATTTCGCTTTCTTCAATACCATTGTAACGATTGATAGAAGAGAGTACTTACCGTTCTTGAACGCACACCATTATGTGTTTAGATATGCTGGGAAAGACCGTCAAAAATGTTTGGACGCAACCAACACCTTAATAAGCAGGTCGTTGATGGCTGTACCTTCTGGCGGTTTACACCTTACAATGATTGATGCCAATGGGATGAATGGCACGAATGATGAATTTAAGTCATTAAGCCGAAACGTGTTTAGAATTAGTTCACGTTCCGTCGAGATTATGAAGGTGTTGGACGAGACAGTGCTTCACATTGAAAATGTCATCCAGCACATGCTATCTGGACAGAGTTCATTGGCCGACTTTAATAATAACAAGGAGAACAAGGAACAATATCGTATTCTTGTGATTGAGGATTTCCCCATCGGAATTCCCATGGAAGGAATCAACCAATTAAAGAAAATTCTGAAGAATGGAATAAGGGCGGGTGTTGTCGTTGTATTGCTTGTTAATGAGGACGAAATCAACCGCTCGGAAGATGCGTTAAAGGCCTTCCGTTTATTGGATTTGGAACAGTTCCTGGTCAACACATCATTATTTGATTTTGTAAATAATGTGCTTCCGCAGGAAAACCGAGAGTTTAATCCGGAACTTCACTTTGACGTATTCTCAAATGCATTGATTAAACGAATTGTAGCTTCGGTTAATAAGGGATTTGAAGTGCAAACCGAAACGGTGCTCCATCTTGAAGACTATCTGCCTGACCGCAAGGAATGGTGGACAGGTACAAGTGCCAGTTTGGTTGAAATTCCATTTGGCATGACCAATACAAAGGCCATGGCCCAGTTGCGAATTACGCAAGAAAGTGGACAAAATTCAGCTGTTGTCATCGGTATTCCAGGCTCTGGAAAGAGCGTGTTCCTCCATTCTATTATTGTTGACGCAGCTGTAAAATATTCACCCGATGAGTTGCAAATGTATCTGCTTGACTTCTCAGGCGTGGAGTTCAACACATACGCCAATCACAAACTGCCTCATGCACGGGTGATTGCACCCGAAGCTGAACGCGAGTTTGGATTAAGTGTGTTACGCGAATTAAAGGAAGAAGGCGCTCGTCGTATGACATTGTGTCGCGACAACGATGTGACTAGTATCGTTGAATATAGAAAGAGAAACCCCAATGCCGTGATGCCTCGTCTGTTGGTAATTATTGATGAGTTCCAGAAGATTTTCGAAGTTGAAAACGATGCTATTTCCAAAGAGGCCAATAGTATTATTCATATCATCATTCAGGAATACAGAAAGTTCGGCATCAATTTGATATTGGCTACGCAGCGCATTCCTTCGTCTTCAGTACTACCTCGTGATTTGATTGCAAACAGGGTGGTGTTCAAGAGTGCTCCGAACGACTTTTCTGCGTTGATAAGTTGGCAAAATGGCATTACGATGCCAGCCTTGCATACAGGACAATGCATTTATAATGCGGAGTCGGGTGCATCATACGCCAACGAGCAAGCTCAAGGCTTCTTTATTCCGTTGCGCAATATTGAAAAACTGGTGGACGAATTGAATGAAAAAGCTCGTTCACAAGGTCGCGATAATAAAGATTTGATTGTGTTCAGAGGCAACGACTTGCCTGACTTTAAGAATCGTCGTTTGCCAAAGAAATACATGGTAGTTCAGGACATTCCTGAAGAGGTTCCAGTTTGTTTGGGACAGTCCATCGCCATTTCTGATACGGATGTGTGTGCTGTGTTAAGAAAGGAATCCACCAACAACCTACTCATTATAGGTGGCGATAAGGATGTGGCTCAGAATATGATGCTTTATGCTGCGCTATCAACAACGCTGTCGCATACTTCAGATAGCGCATCTTTCTATCTATTCAATTTCATGCGGCCTACTGATGAACAGTACAATTTGCCCGCTGAAAATTTTGAAGGTATGCCTTTCCCAGTGAGGTTGATTGAAAAGATGTCAGAAGTAAAAGATGTACTTACCGAGGTGAAGAATGAAATTGATTCTCGCAAGCAGGACGAAACCAAAGCGTTGACGCACATCTATCTAAATTTCTTTGCCTTCCAGTTAGGACGGGTGTTTGACAGAGGTGGTCGTAGAGGTGATGATGTTTCCGAGGAAGGTCAGTTGCTTGATTATATCCTTCGTCAAGGCCCTGCATACGGCGTGTTCACCTTGCTTCAAGTGGATAAAATGGATGGATTGGCTCGTATAGGTACGCCAATAACTTGCTTTACACATCGTGCTGTGATGCAGATTTCAGAAAATGAATCGATAAAGTTGATGGATTCGCCTTTGGCCAATAGGCTGTTCATTATGAGCAGACCGTCATCGAAATTCAGGGCGTTCTATCGCGACCAAAACAAGAATGTAACAATCAAGTTCAAACCTTATAAATGATAGGAATATGCAAAAATGTGATTTTAAGAACCAAGATGATGCATTAGATTATGTAAAGAATTTGCGCCAAAAATGGTACAGTTGTGTTGATGATTTGCATGAATTATTTGAGGGCATAGAGTCGCTCGCTGCTTATATTGAGGATGATAATACGAAAAAAAAGGTTGATGAAATAAAAAAAGTGATTGAAGACATTGATGGGTTTAACGACGAAGTGTTGAGTAAGTATCAGTGGGGTTTTGAAGAAAGGGTTTGTATAGATGATTAGAAATGCAATATGTGTTTATAAAACTTTGAT
>CALEMB010000034.1 GCA_937902805.1 uncultured Bacteroidales bacterium | reverse complement strand
GAGATCTACACTCTTTCCCTACACGACGCTCTTCCGATCTCGATCTTGACCGAATACCGTGTGCAGAGCCGTGGCGGCAAAGGCTCGAAAGGCTCAGCTACCCGCGATGCCGACTTCATCGAACATATCTTCACGGCCACCAACCACAACCACCTGCTCTTCTTCACCGAGCAGGGCAAGTGCTACAAGTTGCGTGCCTTCGAAATTCCTGAAGAGGGTAAGAACAGCAAGGGTCGCGCCATACAGAACCTGTTGCCGCTCGACAAGGACAACAAGGTGATGGCCTACCTCAACGTGAAGAGCATGACCGATGAAGATTACCTTGAGAACAACTACATCATCCTCTGCACCAAGAAAGGTATCATCAAGAAGACCAACTTGGCCGCTTATAAGAACGTGCGGCAAAACGGCATTATTGCCGTCAACATCCGCGAGGACGACCAACTGCTTGAGGCTTGCCTCACCAGCGGCAATGACGAGGTGCTGATGGCAGTGCGTTCGGGTAAGGCCGTCCGCTTCAACGAGCAAACCGTCCGCCCGATGGGCCGTACTGCCACAGGTGTGAAAGCCATTACCTTGGGTTCGCCCGAAGACGAAGTTATCGGCATGGTGTGCATCAACGACCCACAACAGACCGTCTTGGTGGTTTCCGAGAAGGGCTTCGGCAAGCGTTCCGACATCGAGGACTACCGCATCACCAACCGTGGTGCCAAGGGCGTGAAGACCTTGAATATTACCGAGAAGACAGGCGACCTCATCGCTATCAAAGGTGTGACTGATGAAGAAGACCTGATGATTATCAACAAGTCGGGCATTGTCATTCGCATGGAAGTCAGCAAACTGCGTGTGATGGGTCGTGCCACCCAAGGTGTGAAGCTCATCGACTTGCGCGGTACTGATGAAATTGCTGCTGTCACCAAGGTGGAACATGAGGACGAGGAGGAAGAAACCGAGGCCGTTGAGCCTGTTGAAGGACCGACCCCCAATGGAACCGAGGTCGTTGAGCCTGTCGAAACGCCGACTGATGAGGTAGAAAACCCTGAAAATAGCTAATCCATGGACGCCTCCTATAGATTCCCGTCGGCGCACATGCCCACGTTGGAATGACATAGGAGGCACGGTTAACAACTTTGGAACAATAATTGTATAGAATACCATCAACAAACGAAATTGTCAAACTTTAAATAATTTGAAAAATGAAAAAATTAATGATTTTGTTGGCCGTCCTGCTCACCGCAAACGTGATGATGGCCCAAAAGAAAGACAGAACTGATGCCTTCATGTACAACAAGAATGGCCAATACGAAAAGGCCATGGCGTCTATTGAAAAATGCATCCACCACGAGCAATTCCTGGGCATGAAGCCTAACGAACAATCTCAAGCTTGGTTGTATCGTGCTGCCATCTACCAGAACATTCTCCAATCTGACGATGAGAAACTCAAGGCTAAAGTCCCGAATGCTTTGGAAATCATTTACGAATCGCTGATGAAGTGCCTGGAGAACGAATCCTTCTGCTCAGATCAGCAAAACCAAATGGAAATTGGTATGCGCATCGCATCTGTCATGACTTCGTATTATACGCAAGGTGCTGATGCCTACAACAACGGCCAGTATGCCGATGCGGCTCCTTTGTTTAAGAAGGCTTACGACATCGCCGCTTCGCTGGGCGGTGGCGAACAAGCCAACGAGATGTTGAACCTCGCTGCCACTTCCGCTCTGAGAGCCGGAGAATATAACACGGCTTTGGAGTATTTCACTGAGCTGAAGAACAACGGCAACGAAACCGCTGAAATTTACAGACACCTTGCTGCTTGCTACAATGGTCTCGGTCAGTCCGATCAGGCTATGGCTATGATCAACGCTGGTCTGGAAAAGGATCCGGGCGATGCCAACCTCATCCTTGAAAAGGTGAATGCTTACCTGAAGGAAGGTAAGGGTGCCGATGCCATCGTCGACCTTGAGAAGCTCCTTGAGCTTGACCCCCAGAATGCCCAACTGCTCTTCGTGCTTGGCACTATCTACGGTGACGAGAGCAACAAGGATGTGTTCGACACAGAAAAAGCCCTTCAATATTACAATCAGGCCTTGGCCATCAACCCCAACTACTACGATGCCACTTATAACATCGGTGTACTTTACACCACCATGGCTAACAAGTACATTGAAGAGGCCAATGAAATCACTGGCTTCTCGAAGGCTGAAATCGCCAAGTATGACGGCCTTATTGAACAGGCCAATGAACTGCTCCGCACGGGTCTGCCTTACCTGCAGCGTGCATACGAAACTCAGCCATCTGACGACGTGAAGAACGTGTTGCGCTCCATCTATGTGAAGCTTAAAATGACTGACGAAGTGAAAGCTTTAGACGGCGGAGAATAAACTAGGTTCATAATGACACGAAAAGCCTCGCTTCGGCGGGGCTTTTTTTATGCATTTTTCGTTGATTTTGTTTGCAATATTATAAAATCACTATATTTGCATGAAATATCTTTAATTCGACTAGCTCACTAACCATTGCAAAAAAACTAACTCATATCCATAAAAACATGTTTGAAATCCTACACAAAGAAACATTTGCAGCCGAGACTTACCTCATGGAAGTCGTTGCGCCTAGAATCGCACATTCGGCATTGCCAGGACAATTCCTGATTGTCAAAATGGAAGAGAACTCGGAACGTATCCCGCTGACCATCAGCGATTACCATCGCGTCAGGGGAACCGTTACCCTCGTCTTCAAGGCCATTGGTGAATCGACCAAGAAGATGGCTCAATACAAGGAAGGCGACCGCTTCGCCGACATCGTAGGCCCCTTGGGCAAGCCTTCAGAGTTTGCCACAATGACTGCGGAGGAGCTGCGCAAACGTTCGTTCGTTTTTATCGGTGGCGGCGTGGGTATCGCCCCGATTTATCCTCAGGTGAAGTGGTTGAACGACCATGGTGCCACGGCTGATTGTATCATCGGTGCCCGTACCAAGGACCTGCTTATCTTTGAAAAGGAACTGGCAGAAGTCAGTAACTTATATGTCACATCCGACGACGGCTCCACGGGTCGTAAGGGCTTGGTGACCGACGTGCTGCGCCAACTCGTGGCCAGCGGCAAGCAATATGATGAAGCCGTTGCCATCGGCCCGATGATTATGATGAAGTTCGCCACCAAGACCTGTGAGGAGCTGGGCATCCGTTGCACGGTGTCGCTCAACAGCATCATGGTGGACGGCACGGGCATGTGCGGCGCCTGCCGTGTGAGCATCGGTGGAAAGACCAAGTTCACCTGCATCGACGGTCCCGAATTCTTGGGTAAGGATGTCGACTTTGACGGTGCCATGAAACGTCAGGCTATGTATAATAATGTGGAGACGCGCAAGCAGCTCGAAGCCGAGGAGAAAGCTGAAGGCCACAAGTGCCACATCGGAGGCATCTCTGAAGAGACCTTCGACAAGAAGAAGCGTGTGCCTTGCCCAGAACAGAAACCTGAAATCCGCGCCCACAATTTTGATGAGGTCTGTTTGGGTTATTCAGCGGATATGGCCATCATGGAGGCCCAGCGTTGCCTCAACTGCAAGAGCCCGCAGTGTGTGGCGCATTGCCCCGTCAACGTCAATATTCCTGGCTTCATCGCTCGTGTGGCCAAAGGCGACTTCGAGGGTGCTGCCGGCGTCATCAGCTGCGACTCGGCATTACCTGCCGTTTGCGGTCGTGTATGTCCGCAGGAAAACCAGTGTGAAGGCAGCTGCGTGATGGGCAAGAAATTTGAGCCTATCGCCATCGGTAAGTTGGAGCGTTTCGTTGGTGACTATGCCATCGAACATGACCTGCATTTCAACAGCCAGAGTATCCCGAATGGTCATAAGGTGGCCATCATCGGTAGCGGTCCTTCAGGCTTGACCTGTGCCAAGGATTTGCTGTCAATGGGGTATGATGTCACTATCTTTGAGGCCTTGCACGAGATGGGTGGCGTGTTGGTGTACGGCATCCCGTCGTTCCGTCTGCCCAAAGACACTGTCGTGAAGAAAGAGGTGGAGAGCGTTCGTAAGTTGGGCGCAAAGTTCGAGAAGGACGTGGTTGTGGGCCGCACCATCACCATCGACGAGTTGATGAAACGCGAGGGCTTTGAGGCTGTGTTCGTAGGCTCGGGCGCAGGCTTCCCGATGATGCTCAATGTGCCGGGTGAAAACCTCTGCGGTGTGGTCTCGGCCAATGAGTTCCTGACCCGTAACAACCTGCTCTTTGCTTATAAGGAAGGCTATGAGACCCCGAACTACGTCGGCAAGAAGGTCGCCGTGGTCGGTGGTGGTAATGTGGCTATGGATGCCGCACGTACCGCCTTGCGTCTCGGTGCCGAAGTGCATATTGTCTACCGCCGTTCCGAGGCCGAGTTGCCAGCAAGAGTGGAGGAGGTGCATCATGCCAAGGAAGAGGGCGTATTGTTCGACTTGCTGACGGCTCCCATCGAGGTGTTGGGCGACGAAAACGGCTGGGTGAAAGGCTTCAAGTGCGTGAAATGCGAACTGGGCGAACCCGATGCTACGGGCCGCCGTAGCCCCGTCCCGGTACCTGGCTCGGAGTTTGTCCTCGATGTCGATATGATTATTATGGCTCTCGGCACATCGCCGAACCCGCTGATTGGCAGCACGACACGTAACCTCGACTTGAATAAGAAGGGCTGCATCGTCGCCGACGAGGTGGGCACGACCTCACGTCCTGGCATCTTCGCCGGTGGTGACGCCGTGAGCGGTGCCGCAACCGTCATTCTCGCCATGGGCGCTGGCAAGAAAGCCGCCAAGGCGATTGATGAGTACATCAAGTCGTTACACTGAATGCTGAATTAGGAATGCGGAATGCGGAATAGGTGCGAAGCCCAGCGTCGCTTTGCGCCATTCCGCATTCTGCATTCATCATTCCGCATTATTCCTTGATTTCAACGTAGAATACCGTAGGATCGTCGTCTTCCTCGAACGATTCGTCGGTGTAATATTGTCCGGGTTTGCCGTCGTCTTGGAAGAGGATGAGCGTCACCTTTTTAAAAGGAATAGGTTGTCCGTTTTGGCTGTAACGCTCGATGTCGGTTTCGGTGAGACCTTCCATGCGCATCATCTTCAGCATCATGGCGAGGTCGAGGTTCACGTTGAGTAGCTCATGTTTCCACTCGATGCTGATGACAGCAGTGGTGTAGAGTTTGAAATTCTTTACTTCGACTTTTTTCATAAAGCATCAGTTTTGGACTTCAAAAATGCGAAAAAAATCTGATTTTTGAGGAATTTGCATGAATTTTGATATGGTTTATAAGGTTTTTTATAATTTTGTACACTCTTTAAAAACAAATGAATATGCGTAAAACTTTGATTATCATCGCAATGGCTTTGTTTGCCTTGCCTATGTTTGCACAAACCATCGAATCTATCGATGTCAAGAAATCTCCTGATGGAAAGTTTACGGCTCCTGGCAACGACTGCACCATTGAGGGTCAGGTCCAGGATGGCCAGAAAACAGGTACTTGGATTGAATATTATGCCGGCACATACTTGCCCAAGAAGATTGTGAACTACGAGAAAGGCAAGAAAAACGGTATTTTCGTCGAAATTGACAAGACAGGCTCCATCACCAAAAAGGCTGAATATAAGGATGATGTCCTTGACGGGCAGATGAGTGAATGGTATCGTGGCGGTCGCCTCTCGTCGATGCACACCTACAAGAATGGCCAACTTGAAGGCCAGCAAGTGATTTGTTACGAACAAGGTGGCAACCTCGAAGTGTCGCACTATAAGGGAGGTCAACGCGATGGCGTGACGACTTGGTTCGACGAAAAGGGCAACAAGAAGATGACCATTGAGTATAAGAACGGCCAGTTCGAAGGCAAGCAAGAGACCTTTAACCCTGATGGTTCGCTGAAGACCCAGGCTGACTATAAGAATGGCAAGTTGCAAGGCAAGGTGAAGAGCTTCGACCAAGGACAGCAAACAGAGAAAAAAGAGATGAAAGAGAAAGAAACGAAAGTGAAGGGAAAGAAGCAATAATAAGCATAAGCGTCAAACGAAAACCGTGGGAAAGTGAACTTTCTCGCGGTTTTTTCTTTAATTTTGCCGCTGTTTATGAGAGGTCTTAGATACATTATTCTATTGTTGTTGGCTATGGTGTTTTTGGGTTTACAAGCCCAGGACACCATTGTGCTCCATTCCGTGGAGGTGACGGCGGAACGCAGCAACGTAGAAGTGCTGAAGCCTTTGGTGGCCAAGAAGATGGATACCCTTGTGCTTCAATCCAAAAGCACATCCAGCCTCTCTGAACTACTCATTCAACATAGCCCTGTATTCATCAAGACCTATGGCCCTGGGGGCGTCTCCACTGCATCGTTTCGAGGCACAACGGCCAGTCATACGCTGGTGCTTTGGAATGGCTTCCAACTCAACGCACCCTCGCTGGGACAGGTAGATTTCAGCACTATCCCTGTTTTTTTGATTGACGACATCAGTCTCAACTGGGGCAGTGGTACCTCCAACAACAGCGGTGGCCTGGGCGGCACGGTCAACATTGATAACACCAGCCGTTTTGGCGATGGTTTCCATCTGGACGTAAAACAGACTGTCGGAAGTTTCCTTACTTTGGGCAGTTACTATACAATGGGCTATTTTGGGAAGAAGGTGTCGGTACGCGTGAAAACCTATCGCAACTCTTCCGAGAACGACTTCGAGTACTACAATACCGGTGTGTATCCTGCAAAGCGCATGAAGCAACGCAATGCCGACTTCGTGGATTACGGCGTGATGCCCGAACTGAGCATTCTGCTGAAAAACTGCGTCATCAGCGCCTCGTCGTGGAACCAGTGGAACGAACGCAACCTGCCGCCCATCATGACCAATGTCGAAAACAAAAACTTTGAGGAATGGACCAAGGATAATTTTTCACGCAACTATGTGGCGTTTAAGTTTTTCTGGGCTACGGGTAACCTACAGCTAAAGTCGGCAGCCTTCGTTGAGAACCAACGCTATTTCCTTGAGGTGCGCAACTCGGAGAACGATGGCTTCGTTACGGGCATCAATTCCGTCAATAGCGCTTTGGTGCTGCATCAAATTGCCAACCTTGAGCAGCAACTCTACAAGACTTGGACATTGAGGTCGAAGCTGCAATGGGACAACGAACACGTGCAGTCCAACAATTATGTCGGCGTGAAAGTGCGCAATACATTGTCGGCCTATGCTGCTGTCGACGGCGAACCGTTCAAGTGCGCCAAACTCAGCCTCACCGCACGTTACGACTGGACCGATAACAAGCCGATGGGACTTTTCCCGACGGCGACATTCTCATACCAACTGCCGTTCTATAAAGCCATCAGTTTCACCTTGGGCTACAGCCATAACTATCGCAATCCTTCGCTGAACGACCTTTACTGGTATCCTGGAGGCAACCCTGACCTTTTGCCAGAAAATGGTCGCACGGTGGACCTTGCCTTGAAATATGGACTGCAAAAAGGGGCTTTCACGTCTGACTTACGTGTGGGAGGCTATCTCTCATGGGTGAAGAACTGGATACAATGGAAACCGAGTTTCTACCGGTATTGGATACCGGAAAACGTGGCGGAGGTCTTTGCGCGAGGCGTTGAAACACACCTTACTGCATCGTTCGTGCAGGGTGACTGGAAGGTCAACCTGTCGGGTAACTATGTCTTCACCGTGACCACTGACGAGAGCAAGGAAGCCGAGGAACAAGGCATCAAAGGTATGCAGCTCATTTACATCCCGCGTCACCATGCCAATGCCTTTCTCAACGTCCATTGGAAGACTTGGAACATAGGCTATACCATTGAAATCACTGGGCGACGCAACACCTCCTATTCACAGCAGCAATACTCGGCCTACAATCTGCCGGCCTATGTGTTGCACCATATCGCTCTTGGCAAGCAATTCGATCACTTCCGTCTTGAACTGCGTTGCAACAACTTCACCAACGTGGACTACCAAAACGTCATCTGGCGAGCCATGCCGGGCAGGAGCTTCGAGGTGATGTTTGAATACAAGTATTAGTTAGCAGTCATGTCATCCCTGCGGTGGGATGTGGGAGGCATGGGATCTATGAATGCGGTTCTTTTAAGTTTACTCTTTTATCACTTTCCGAGCCTCGATTCCATCCTTAGTCAAAACCCGCAGAATATACATGCCTTGAGGTAATAACGACATGTCAACCTCAAATGCATCGTGCTTCGCAGTGCTTTCGAAGACACAAACACCCGTAATGGTGAAGAGGCCCACTTGCTGTATGCCCTCGCCATGCAAGGTGAGACGGTCTTTGACAGGATTAGGATAGACTTTTATGGTTTGGTCTGTGGTTGAGGGTTCTTCGATGCCCACGCTGGGACCCAGATAAATGGTGTTGGAGAGCTCGGTCTCACGGCCGTCCCAAATCGCAGTGACATTGTACCTCAAGTTTTCCGTGGTGTTGTAGTTGGCTTGCGTGGCGGGCAGGGCTTCATAACCCAGTTCGAGTTGATCGACGCTGCCTTCCTCGGGCCCCCAATAAACGTTGTAGCTGAAGTCACCACTGCTCTCGATGGGGCTGGTGTAGCCACGCAAGAGCCATGTGCGATTCATTCCAAAAAATGTGGCAGGTCTCCAGTTGTTTCCCGACCTCACCAAGCAGCTGTTCGTTTCGCCTACATAATCGCAGCAGGGGATAGGATGTTGTGCGTTGGCGGTGGCCACACAAATCCACAAGGGCAGTGTCGGGTCGAAGGGAACAGGCTCGTCAAGGGCAAATCTGACATAGTCTTGACTGCCTTCCATGTCGCGTGTTTGCACATAGAGCGAGGTGCTACTGTTGGTCACCTCACCATTGTAGATGGTGAAGGTGTAGCGACCCGAGGAACAGTCGAACAGCTCGATATGGGTGAGTGGATGACCCTCAAAATGAGCCATAATTTCTGGCTCCATCTTGATGCCCCATTTGGTGCTGTTCGATCCGATTTGTTCGATGAACTGGTTATCGTCGTAAGCCAACAAGCCTTGCCCGAAAAACTCAGGGGCTTCCCAACTGAGTTCGATATTGCCATTGTCATACGATCCTTCCAAATTACGCGGCGGCTCGCAGTAGAAGTTCATCACGTTGCCATACACGCTTTGCTCAGGATGCCAAGTCGACATGCCATCGAGGGTGGTTTCCACATGGTAGTAATAGGTTCCAGAACGCATGATTTTGTCGTCAAGATAGTCGTAACCATCAAAAGCAGATTTTACTTTTCTGTCGCCACGGTAAATGTCGAAATCACAATTTTCGGTGGGCATAGTCCAGCTGAGTAGGATGTGTTGGCCATTTGAGGTGGCCTTAACATGTTGCGGAACGATTAGGCCTAAGCCATGATCAGCCACGGTATAGGTCGCCAACACACCCGCTTGGGGCTGCTCGGCGTCGAAAACCAAAGCCTCTTCGTTTTGGCTGAATCGTTTGGCGGTGAGGTGTATGCCTTCGCTTTCGGGGTCGAAGCCGGCAATCCAGCTGAGGGTGACTTCGGTGTTGGCAGGAATGCAATACTCTGCCTCAGCATGTCCGCCTTCATATATAGTGAGGTATTGAGTGGGCATGCCGTTGCCGAAGGTCACTTCCACTTCTCCGCCTTTGGTGCCAAAGGGAGAGTTGGAGGTGAGGGAGAGTTTCAGGTTCTCGTAATTGCCTAAGATGACCCATTGCGGATCGGACGGCACCGACGCATTTCCGTCGACGGTCGCTGTGACACGATAGGTATGATAACCGTTGTCGTCGCTCGAATAGTCGTGGCTGTAATGGGCTTCGGAGATGCCGTCGGCCAGAAGCACGCCGTCACGATAAACGGCATAACTCTCAGCGTCAGCCACAGGGTCCCATCTCAACACCACCTGATGGTTCGTCGCATTGACGTGTGTGATAAGATTTTGGGGAATGGTTTCGTGATTCGCAGGGCCGTAGGTGAAAGTCATGCGGTCGCCTCGGCTGCTAATGTTAAAGATACAAAAGTGCTCGTCGATTTGTCCGTTGGTAAGAAAAGGAGCCGGATTGGTTTGGTAATTGAACTCGGTTTGGCTTCGATCGGCACTGAAGGCGGCTCTGTCGAGATTGCCAGGGCTAAAGATGCTGCCGTCGGGGCGGAAAATGTACACTTCGTCGAAGATGTCGTCGCCGTTGTAGCCCGCATTGCCATCGAAGCGGGTGTCGATGCGGTAGATGAGCAGACCGCCGTCAGGAAGACTTTCATCGAACATGCGCTTGTCGTCACGGTGTTCGATGACGTAATATTGGTATGGGTTGTTGGTGGCGATTCTGTACGCATTGCGTCGGTTGCCTTCCCATGAGACTGCCTCAAGTTCGTAAGTGCCGTATTCGATAATCTCAGGAATGCTTTCAATCCAGTTGCCATATTTGTATTTCATGTAGGCTCCCATATGTTGCGGTGGGCTGGCGTTGCCGCACATCAAGTCCCATGAGCCGACGGCGTCGATGCCTGAATTGTAATGATAGAGGTCAGGTGCTCCCAACGAATGGTTCATCTCATGGCAAAGGGTGCTGACGTTGAAATAGTCGCCGATTTCGAGTTGCAGGTTGAAGTCGAAGACACGTAGTCCTTTCAGCCACACTTCTCTGTCGTAGATGCTCCAACGATGTGGCCAAAGCAGCGACGCCCATTCCCCGGGCCGCCCTTTGATGACGAAGACCACATTGTCGACATTGCCATCGTCGTTGTAGTCGAGGTCGATCGTGTCCGAGACTTGGTCGGCGACATAATAAATGGCGCGCTCCAACATGGAAAACTCGCGCTCGGCATTCTCACCTTCATGATAACCCATGGGATTGGTGTCAGGGTCGTAAGGCATGTAGTATTCCTTCGGATAGTCGTCTTCGTAGGAAAGGATGGTCTCGCCATCAGGAAGAGGATAGAGGTAGGACTGGATGTCGAGTTGGTTGAAGGAAGCATGGTGGAAGTAATTGCGCATTGAAACAGACTCATAGTTGTTGGCGTTAAACATGGAGTCGACGGCCGAAAAAGGCGTAGTGTGGTAGCTGTCGCCCGCAAAACGGATGAAGACGACCAAGTTGTTGATACGGCCATGGTTGTGTTCGCGGTCGGTGGGCCGTTTGACAGGTTTGATACACTGCTCACGCTCTTGACGTCGTTGCATATAAGCTTGCTCCGAAATCTTCACGTAGGGCAGGAGACCCACCGAAGCAGGGTCGACGCTGTTGACGCGAAAAGTGGATGCGACCACCCCGCCTCGGCTGTCGTGTATGGCATAGAAATAATAACCGCCTTCGCCTTTCACGATGGTGAAGCCGTTGGCATCATGCAGGTAGTTGTAAAACTCGTCGCCCGAGGCAAAACACTCGATGACCTGGCCATCGGGTTGGGTGAGGCGAACGGGAATGTTCTTCAAAGGAGCGGCAAAGGTCCATTGGAAAGCGCATAAAACGAGAGCGAGAATTAGTGTCAGTTTAGATTTTTTCATGGTATGGGATGATTATGTCTTGAAGGCGAGAAAACAATAAAGTTTGCAATAGCAACCCTTTACTTCAAATCAATAAAAGGTACGGTATTGCCGAGCATATATTGGGGCATCTTGCCGTCCCATTTCTGCACGGCTTCATAGTTCACCAACTTAGGGTTGCTCTCCAAGGCAGCTGCCTTGATGCTCATGGCCTCGGCTTCGGCTTGGGCCTTGATTTTGGTCTGCTTGGCCTGTTCCTCCACTTGGATGGTGACGTTTTTGGCCTTCAGGGCATTCTGCTCGGCCACCTGCTTCTCCTTGATGGCGGTCTCGAAGTCGTCGTCGAAGTCGATGTTGGTGATCTGGAACTGGATGTTCATGAAGTAGTTGCTGTCAAGAGCCTCCCTGAGAGAAATCTCGATTTCGCGTCGAACAGCGTCACGGTTTTCAACGATTTCTGTTGCCGCAAAATTACCGAAGCTTTGTTTCATGGCCGAACGGATGAAAGGCACCACGATACGGTTGTGGTAGTCGTCGCCGACGTTCTTCATCAGCTTGCTGACATTTTCGCGAACGAGGTCGTAGTTGATGGTGTATTCCACCTCAGAAGTCTGCACGTCGCGGGTGTAGCTGTTTTCCTTGCCGTCAAACTTTTTCTGCTGTACGTTCACTCGTTTGATGGTTTGGATGAATGGGATTTTCATGTGAAGGCCGTCCTCAATGACATCGTCACTCATCTTGCCGAAGGTGGCGAGTACACCGCGTTCCGTGGAACGGATGGTGTAGAACGAGGAGAAGAACACGAGGATGGCGAAGAGTCCCACAATGCCCCAAAGGATGTAACGTCCGATTTTCTTTTTGTTGGGGTTGATGTTGATGTTGTTATAGACTTGCTGCATAACGAAAATGGTTTATTATGGATGCGCAAAAATATACAAAAAAGTATGACTGCGCAAGTCACTTCTCTCCTTTGAGGAATTTCATAGTATTGCTGTTTTAAGAAAAAGGGCTGGCGGAAATGCCGCCAGCCCAACCGTCAATTGTCAACTATCCATTGTCAATTAGAGGAAGAGAGGTCCGTGGCCCATGCAGCTCGTTGTGGTGATGGCGGTCACGAAGGCCGTCAGAGCGGCTACTATGACTTTTACGATGATTTCTAGGATGTTTTTCTTTTTGTCGTTCATGATGTGTTCTTGTTTTTAGTGGTTAATTAATTTTTCTTTTTATATGTCCTTTCCTCTTGAAAAGAAAGGACC
>CALEMB010000033.1 GCA_937902805.1 uncultured Bacteroidales bacterium | reverse complement strand
CCTACATGAGACGTATCAGCAAGACACCCGCCAAGTCGGCTGGCCGCAGCGACACAGAAGTGCGCCACCCGCATAAGAAGTTGGGCACAATGTTTGGCCGTAGATAAAAACATTGGAACGTTAAAAATTTGTAGAGACGTGGCGCGCCGCGTCTCTACATTTTTTTTATTCTACCACTAACATCAGGCCTTTTAAATAGGCCCCTTCGGGATGGAAGATATTAATGGGATGGTCGGCAGGCTGCGACAGCTGGTCGACAATTCTCACGTTGCGTTTGGCCTCTATCGATGCGGCGGTAACGATGCCTTGGAAGGTGGCTTTGTCAACGGCCTGTGAGCAACTGAAGGTGAACAGCAGTCCGCCCTTGGCGATGCGCTTGATGGCCTCGGCATTGAGGAACTTGTAGCCACCCAAGCCACGATGCCTGTCCTGATGCCGCTTGGCAAAGGCTGGCGGGTCGAGGATGATGAGGTCGAAGGCACCTTGGCGCATTTCAGTGATGTATTCCTTCATGTCGGCCACATAACAGGGGTTCTCCTCTTTTGAATAGCCGTTCAATTCAAGGTTGGCCTCAGTCATGGCGATGGCTTTCTTCGAGGCATCGACGGTGATGGCGCGGCGGGCACCGCCTTTCAGTGCCGTGACAGAGAAACCGCCCGTATAACCGAAAGCGTTCAGTACGGTCTTACCTTGGGCGAAGTGGCGCACCAGCTCACGGTTTTCGCGTTGGTCGAGGAAGAAGCCCGTCTTTTGGCCTTCCTCCCAGTTGGGCAGGAAGCGGCTGTCGTTCTCCAGAATCACCTCGTCGAGACGCTCGCCAAAGAGGTAACCGTCTTCGATGATGGCATCTTCCTTGCCCATGCGTTGCATGGCGTCGGCACTTTTGTTGTAGATGGCTTGCAGACCAAGTTCGGGGATAAGCTTCAATGCACGGACAATCTCCTTGAGGTGCAACGCCATGCCCTCGGTCTGGGCCTGCACCACAGCGGTGTGGCCGTAGATGTCAACGATGAGGCCCGCCAAGCCGTCGCCTTCGGAATGGACAAGACGGAAGCAGTTGGTGTGTTCGTTATGGGTCAAGCCCATGGTTTTTCTGACCTCGTAGGCCTGTTTGAGGCGTTCGAGGAAAAACCATTCGTCGATTTTACGGTTGTCGAAGCTGAGAATCTTGACAGCGATGCTATCCGACTCGCAGAAGCCTGTACCAAGGATGTTGCCATCGTAGTCGGTAACGGTGACGGTGTCGCCAGCCTGTAGGCCTTTGGCGGCGTCATGGATGGCACCCGAGAACACCCAAGGGTGGAAGCGGTGCAAGGCATCTTCTTTGCCGGGGTTTAGACGGATGACGGGATAGAATGGAGATGTTTGCATTTCGTTCTGATTTTTGTGCAAAGGTAAAAAATTCCTCGCCGCGAACACGTTGCGGCGAGGCTTTTTTTATGGTTGTATGACTAGTTACTTACGAGAAAATGACATAGTGAGCCATGTCTCTACAACACATATTTTATAAATAATTATTGTTTTCTAGCTGCAATCAGCAGTTCCAGCATCTTGATGGCTGACTCGCTGACAGGGGTGCCGGGACCGAAGATAGCCACTGCACCGTGGTCATAGAGGAACTGATAGTCCTGTGCGGGAATCACGCCACCCACGGTGACCATGATGTCGGGACGACCAAGCTTCTCCAGCTCTTCAATCACCTGAGGCACAAGGGTCTTGTGACCAGCAGCCAAAGAGCTCACGCCCATGATGTGGACGTCGTTTTCGACGGCTTGCTTGGCAGCTTCAGCGGGCGTCTGGAACAACGGGCCCATATCCACGTCGAAGCCGATATCAGCATAACCGGTGGCGACCACCTTGGCGCCACGGTCGTGACCGTCCTGACCCATCTTGGCGACCATGATACGCGGACGACGGCCTTCCATCTTGGCGAACTCGTCAGCCATACGGCAGGCCTCTTCAAATCTTGCATCGTTTTTCGTTTCCATAGAATATACTCCTGAGATTGAACGGATGACAGCTTTGTAACGGCCTGCGACTTTTTCGCAAGCCATTGAGATTTCGCCTAATGAGGCACGCACCTTGGCGGCTTCGATGGCCAAGGCAAGGAGGTTGCCTTCGCCTGTCTCAGCACACTTGGTGATGGCATCGAGGCAACGTTGCACGTCGGCCTCGTTACGGTTGGCGCGGAGCTCCTTCAGACGTTTGATTTGCGACTCACGCACAGCGGTGTTGTCGATTTCCAAGGTCTCAATCGGGTCTTCGTGGTCAAGGCGATACTTGTTGATACCGACGATGGTCTCGCGGCCTGAGTCGATTTGCGCCTGCTTGCGGGCTGAAGCCTCTTCGATACGCATCTTCGGAAGACCGGTCTCGATGGCTTTGGCCATACCACCCATAGCTTCCACTTCCTGGATGTGGTTCCAAGCGCGGTGGGCAATCTCATGGGTGAGGCTCTCCACGTAGTAGGAACCAGCCCACGGGTCAACCACACGGCAGACGTTGGTCTCTTCCTGAATGTAGATCTGGGTGTTACGTGCGATACGAGCGCTGAAGTCGGTGGGCAGGGCGATGGCCTCGTCCAAGGCGTTGGTGTGCAGCGACTGGGTGTGACCCAAGGCGGCACCCATAGCCTCGATGCAGGTACGTGCCACATTGTTGAACGGGTCTTGCTCGGTGAGCGACCAGCCCGAGGTCTGCGTGTGGGTACGCAGTGCCAACGATTTCTCGTTCTTCGGGTTGAAGGTCTTCACGATCTTGGCCCACAGCATACGGGCAGCGCGCATCTTGGCAATCTCCATGAAGTGGTTCATGCCCGAGCACCAGAAGAACGACAAGCGCGGCGCAAAGGCATCGACATCCAAGCCGGCCTTGACACCAGTACGGAGGTAATCCCAACCGTCGGCCAAGGTGTAAGCCATCTCAATGTCGGAGGTGGCGCCGGCTTCCTGCATGTGGTAACCCGAGATGGAGATGCTGTTGAACTTCGGCATGTTCTGCGAGGTGAACTCGAAGATGTCGGCGATGATGCGCATCGAGAACTCAGGCGGATAGATATAGGTGTTACGCACCATGAACTCCTTCAGGATGTCGTTCTGGATGGTGCCTTGCAGCTCTTCGTACTTGGCACCCTGCTCCAAGGCGGCGACGATGTAGAAGGCCAGGATCGGCAGCACGGCGCCGTTCATGGTCATGGAGACGGACATTTTGTTCAGCGGGATCTGGTCGAATAAAACTTTCATGTCTTCGACGGAGCAGATGCTCACGCCAGCCTTACCCACGTCACCCATGACGCGCTCGTGGTCGGCATCGTAGCCACGGTGGGTGGCCAAGTCGAAGGCCACGGACAGACCTTTCTGACCAGCCGCAATGTTACGGCGGTAAAAAGCGTTGGACTCCTCGGCGGTGGAGAAACCGGCGTACTGACGGATGGTCCAAGGACGCATCACATACATCGTCGAATAAGGTCCACGGAGGAAGGGGGCGATGCCAGCGGCGTAGTTGAGGTGTTCCATGCCTTCGAGGTCTTTCTCGGTGTAGGCAGGCTTCACCATGATATGTTCGTGGGTCTCCCACAATTCGCCATTCGGCAGAATCAAGCCATTATGCTTAGGTATAGCGTTGATATTGATGTCTTTATAGTTGGGTTTCATCTTTTTATCCTTTCTTTTTTGTGTCGGCCCTTCGACAGGCTCAGGGACCTTAGCGGTCGTTGAGCTTGTCGAAACGCCGCGTTTTTATTTCGTTATACCTAATTGTTTCTGGAACTCCGTTAAAGTGTCTAAGACGTTGCTCTTGACGTGGATGAAATACTTCAAGCCAGCCTCTTTGAGGATGTCAACGGTGCCTTCGGGGTTACCAGCGAGGACCACAATGGCGTCGTTCTTCAGTTCCTCGTAAATCTTGAGGGCGTTGCCTTCACCGTATTCCTCGTCGGAGGAGCAGATGACCACGATTTCGGGTTTCTCCTTGCGGGCGGCGGCGATGCCTTCGTCCAAGGTCTTGAAGCCCGGGTTGTCGACGACTTGAATGCCGGCACAGGCGAAGAAGTTGGAGGCGAAGTTGGCGCGGGCCTTGCGCATGGCGAGGTTACCATAGGTAAACATCCAAGCCACAGGACGTTTGTGGTTCTGGGCGTAGACGTCGGTGGCATAGCGCAGCTGCTCGAATTGTTGTGCAGCACGGAAGGTAACGATGGTCTCAATTTCAGCTTTCTCGTCACGGCGGTTGTCGGCTTCCATCACCCAAGCCTCGGGCGTGAACTTCAAACTTTCAGTGAAGTTCGGGAACTGGTTAGTACCGAGGATGGTCTCGCGGCGGGTGGCCACGTTGCTGAACTTCTTGGAAGCGCTTTCCTTAATCAAGCCTTGGATCATGCCCTTGCGGACGGCTTCGAGATAACCGCCTTCGTCTTGAATCTTGTTGAAGAGTTCCCAAGCGGCAGCAGCCAGGCTCTCGGTGAGGTTCTCGATGTAGTAGGAACCTGCAGCGGGGTCGGCAACCTTGTCGAAATGGGCTTCTTCCTTGAGGATGAGCTGTTGGTTGCGGGCGATACGGTCGGCAAAATCGGTGGGCAACTCAAACGGTGCATCGAACGGCATGACGGTGAACGAATCAACACCGCCCAACACCGCTGACATCGTGCCAGATGTGGTACGCAGCATGTTGACGTAAGCGTCATACAAGCTCATTCCGATTTCAGCGTTGGTGGCATGGATATGCATCTTGGCATTTTCTTCCTTGCCACCGTAAGCCTTCACGATGTTGGCCCACAGCAGACGGTAGGCGCGCATCTTGGCAAGCTCCATGAAGTAGTTCTGTCCGACAGCGACGTTGAAACGCATTTTGGGAGCAATATCGTCGACGGTGAGGCCTTTCTCGGTCAGCTTGTCGAGGTATTCGGCACCCACGGCGAGGGCGAAAGCCATCTCCTGAACGATGGTCGAGCCAGCGTTGGTGAACACATGAGCGTTGACACCGATGGTATGGAAACCAGGCATCTCAGCTTTCACCATGATGTAACCCAATTCCATGTCGGCACCCTCGTTGATGTACCACACACCACGACGCAGGTAACGCGTCAGCGGGTCGTAGTTCAACGAACCTTTGATGTCTGGAATCTTGGAGAGCATCTCCAGCAGCGGGAGGTGGTACTTGTTGTTGTAGAAGTTGATTTCCACGGCTTTCTGGTCGATACCGTTGAGCAGGGTCGAGATGGCGATTGTGTCGTAAGGCTTGTCCATCTCCAGCTTGAAGCCGATGCTGTTGCAGCCACGGCTGATGGCGTTGAGAGCAATCTTGTTGGCTTCGTGAACGTCCTTCACAGTGATGTCCTGACGGACGAGCCATTCATTGCCTACGGGTTTGTTGCCGCGGACATAGGGGAATTCGTCGGGTTGCATGCCCGTCCACGGGATGTCAGCGAGGTTCTCAGCGCGATAGTAGGGCCTCACATTGAAGCCTTCAGCCGTACGCCAAACCAGCTTTTTGTTG
>CALEMB010000032.1 GCA_937902805.1 uncultured Bacteroidales bacterium | reverse complement strand
ACTTTTGAACTCTTTCGTTATGCCTCCGCCCGCACGCTGGGTGGGTGAAGTAGGAGAGAGGAACTCAGGAAACTCCTTTTCCAGGCGTGCCAACTCCTCCAGCTTCATGTCAAACTCATAGTCGCTGATGGTGGGTTTGGCAAGAATGTAATAGTTGTAGTTATGCTGTTCCAGCTCCTCGCTGAGCGTCGCTATGCGCTGACGGGCTTCGTCTTGGGTCATAGTTGGATGTATTTCAACGGATTGACATTAAGCGCCCAAAGCAGCAAACCTACTGCAATAATGGATATAATGGCACCAAACAACGTCATCATAGCCCCTTTGGGGTTGCGGCGGATGAAGAGAATGAGCAAGATGCAGAAGACGATAAAAACACTTTCATACCAAACGCAGATACCCAATCCCAGCATTAATCCGGCGATAAAAAACGAAGTGCGGTGGACGTTGTCAGTGAGGTTGTTTTGACGCAACACTTCCTGTCGCATAACCACGTTGGCGCCATAAAGCAGCAGCGGTAGCCCCAAAAATGCGCTGGCGTTCTCGACGATGCCGAACGAGGGCATAATGATGCAAAACGTGGGAATGAGGGCTAAAAGCCAGGCGTTTTGTTTAGTGGAAATCAGGTCACAGATGCGGTACACCATCGACACGGTGAACAATGATACCAGGGCATAGAGTGAACGGCTGATGAACTTGGCTGATACAGTCTCGCCAATGCCCAGAACTTCTTTTATCTTATCCACAAAACCGAGGAAAAGTGTAGGATGTTGCACCTCGTGGTTTGATCCGTAGCCTTGGCCAAAGACCACAACAATGATTCGGACCGCAATGGCGATTAGCATCAGAGAAGTGAAAGAATGACGCTCCTTGAAAGATTTTAGCTTTTGAAACATATTTTTTTATTTGAAAGGCAAAAATACGGATTTTTTTGTAATTTTGCGGTGTATTTTTGATACAAACTGCTATAATATGAAGAAATTTACAACCGTAATCGTTTTTTCGCTCTTGATGATTTTGGGAGGACAAGCATTAGCTCAAGGCAAGAGCGCTATGTTTCTTGGCGCATCATTCCCTATGGGAAACTATGGCGTGGGTGATATTGATCATTGGGTCTTGACTAATGATAATGAAGACACCTATAATGCCGCTGCCAGTGTTGGATTTAACGTGGGATTGAAATTTAATTTTGGTGTCGGAGTGTCTGGCCTTAGTGTTATGTTGTCTGTGGATGGCTTTCTTAATGGCTTGAACAACAACTTGAAAGGATATTTCGAAGATAGAAACATCAATCTGAAGAACGATCCAGATATCAGTAGTTTCTCCATTGATCGTCCGAAATATTTTAATGTTCCTGTTATGGCTGGCCTGAACTATGTTTTCAATATATCATCTTTATTCGGTATATATGTTGAAGCTGGTGCGGGTGCCAACGTTCGTTTCATCACCCCTTATTATGAGGCTATCAGGTATGTCGGAGCTGAACGTACAACTGTGATGAACTACGATTACAAGTCCGCTTTCAGTTTTGCATATCAAGTAGGAGCGGGTTTTGAGTTTTCTAAGGCGTTCCTTATTGGTGCTAGTTTTTACGACCTTGGTGCCAGCAGTATTACCGCAGAGAGAACCCTGCCTGACAAAGGAACAGATTTGTATAGGAATAAAAATGGTATGAGACCACAAATGGTTTTGGTACGTATAGGTTTCAGATTCTAAGTCATATATTAATCGTTGAGAATGGGACAGCAAAACAAAAAACGTAAGCGTCGCAACTACCATTATCATGCGATTACCTTCAAATTGTCGGCTGGACAATATCGTTCGCTGCGCAACTACTGCAAGGCCAGAAGAACGACACCCATCAAATTGATTAAGAAGAATATAGAGCGATTCATCACGGCCTACGAATACGAAGTGCCGACCGAATTATATCTCACCGAAAACCAATTGGATTTGTTTGAAGAAACCATTCTGTAGGGGTTAAGGGTTGCTGAGCCTGTCGAAGCACCCGTATACCATTTATTGTCATTTCTGATTAAACGGAATCCTGTTTTGTATCGACCGTCCCAGCGTCACCTCGTCGACGTATTCCAAAGCATCGCCCACGGCAATGCCTTTTGAAATTACCGAAATCTTTCCCGCAAAATCCTTTAATTGACGGAAAATGTAAAAGTTGGTCGTGTCGCCCTCGATGGTGGCAGGCAAGGCCAAGATGATTTCCTTGATGTCTTCGTTTTGCGTGCGTTGCACGAGTTGTGCAATCTTCAAGTTGTTGGGAGAGATGCCTTCAATGGGACTGATGACACCGCCCAACACATGATAAAGACCGTTGTAGGATGCCGTTCTTTCGATGGCCAGCACATCGCGCATGTCGGCCACCACACAAAGCGTGTTCTCGTCGCGTCGTGGGTTAGCGCAGATGGAGCACACCTTAGTGTCGCTGATGTTGTAGCAGCGCTCGCATAGCATGATGTTGTGCTTCATCTTTAATAAAGAGTCGGCAAGCTGCTCGGTGGCCATGCTGTCTTCGTTGAGGAGATGCAAAGCAAGTCGCAAGGCTGTCTTCTTGCCGATGCCAGGCAATCTAGAAAGCGACTCCACGGCGTTTTCCAACAATATGGATGAGTATTCTGCCATACAATAATTGCCGCAAAAATAAGTTATTTCCTTAAATTTGCAGCGTCAAAACCGAAGAAATCATGAAAAGATATGCCTTAATCCTTGCAAGTCTGCTATTTGCCTTTTCCACCACTTTTGCCCAGAACTTCAATCGTACCGACGGCAAAGGCCGCCGTCAAGGGGAATGGCGTGATTATTATGCCAATGGGCAACTGCGTTACGAAGGACGGTTTAAGAACGACAAGTGTAAGGGGTTGTTCAAGTATTACGACGAACAAGGCAACTTGAAGGCCACCAACGAGTTCGATAAGTCAGGGGAGAAGGCATTGAACAAGACCTATGCCCCGAACGGTCGCATGATTGCCACGGGTTATTATGTGAACCAGAAAAAAGAGGGTGAGTGGAAGTATTATGATGCCAACTCTGGACAGCTCCGCCTCGTTGAAGACAACCAAAACGGCAAGACGCACGGCTGGTCGAGACTATATAATCCCAACAACGGTGTGTTGGCAGAGGAAACGCAATATGTCAACGACGTTCCCGAAGGACAGTGCCGCAAGTTTTCCGACACGGGGGTGATGTTGATGGAATGCCAGTATCATAACGGCCTGCTTGATGGTCCATGCAAAAGCTATTATCCCAGCACCGCCCTCAAGGAAGAGGGACAATTTGTGAAAGGACAGAAAACAGGGGTTTGGAAGACCTATAACGAAGACGGTGATGTCATCCTGGAAGAAGCCTTCGGCGAACAGGAAATCAAAGAATAATCAGTTACATCTTTTGAGGTAGTCCTCCAGGTTGGGCCTTCCGTATTGGGCAGCCAACTTGTAGTATTCACAAGCCTTGTCCTCGTCGTGCATCAAGTAGTAGGTCTTGCCGAGGTTGAAGTAGGCATCGGCATAGTCAGGCTTCAGCTCAACGGCTTTTTCTAAATCGGCAATGGCTTCGTTGTATTTTTTGGCGTTGATTCTGGCGCAACCGCGATAATAGTAGGCCTCAAAGTTGCTTTTGTCGTATTTGATAGCTTCCGTTAGAGTTTTCTCAGCTTCGTCAAACTGGCTGTAACGCAACAGCTGTTTGGAGCCTTCTTCGGTCAAAACGCGTGATTTTGCGGGGTTTTCGCAAGCGGTCATAGCCATGAACAGCGCTGCTGAAAGGAGAAATATCAGTTTCTTCATTGCTTCAAATTTTTGCAAAGATAGTAAATTTAGCTGTGCTCGGCTACGATGCCTTTCACGGTTTCGATGATTTCTTTCAGTTTGGCATCACTTTTGGCTTCGCAAAGGAAACGTAGATAAGGCTCCGTGTTGGAAGGCCGTATATTGAGCCACCAGTCGGGGTAATCGAGACGATAGCCGTCGAAGTCGAGGAAACGCTCGGGCTTGGCGAGACCCATGAAATGGTCGCGGACAGCATCCATGGCTTCCTGCTTGCGCTCAATCTTGAAGTTGATTTCGCCCGAATTGGAATAAGGCGTGATTTCGTCGATGATTTGGCTCGTCGTCTTGCCTTCTTTTTTGCGCTTGGCCAAAAGGCGCAGCACAATGGAAGCGGCCAAGAGGGCAGAATCGGAATAGTAGAAATCGCGGAAGTAATAATGTCCAGCCAATTCACCACCATAGCAGCCGTCCAACTCACGGAGTTTCAAAGCAGCGTAGGCACGTCCCACACGCCAGGTCTCCACCTTGGCTTGGTATTTGTCGAGATATTCCTGTATGGCGCGCGAGCTGCGGATGTCCTGCAAGACAATGCCTTTCTGGTGTTGCTCGCCAATGAAGTAGTCGCCCAAGAAGGCGATGATGAGGTCGGGGGAGATGAAACGCCCTTTCTCGTCGATGAAGGTGATGCGGTCGGCATCGCCGTCGAAGAGCAGGCCGATGTCGCATTTCTCTTTCAGCACCAAAGCCTTGATTTGCTCTTGCGCATTGGCCTCCAATGGGTTGGGCTCGTGGTTGGGGAAGTTGCCATCCAATGTGTCGTTGATGTAATGCGCCTTGCCGATGAGTTCGTGGACGAAAAGGGACGACATACCATTGCTGCAGTCCACGGCGATATTGAGGTTGCCCAAGTCGCCGACAAACTGTTTTTGGAAAGCGAGATAGTCCGCATAAACATCCTTTTCTCGGATTTGGCCTTTCTGGGCACAAGGCACTGTGGCCTTGTCGCTCTCCACCAGGGCTTCCAAGCGATTCAGTCCGGTGTCGTAACCCACGGGAAGGGCATTGGCGGCTGAGATTTTCAATCCATTATGGTTTTTCGGGTTGTGCGATGCCGTGATTTGCACCGAGGCACCATAGCCGTATTTGGCCGTGGACCAATACACCATTGGCGTAGTCGAAAGGCCGATGCTGTCCACGTTTTTGCCTCGGTCGGTGAGGCCACGTGTGAGGGCTTCAAACATCGTGTCGGACGAAAGACGCATGTCGCGGCCAACGAGATAGGTGTCGGTGTCTAATATGTCGGGCAGGAAATACCCTATGCGGTAGGCGATGTCGGCGTTGAGGTCAGTGCCCCATTCGCCACGGATGTCGTATGCTTTGAATGCTTTCATGTCAGTTGTTCAGTTATTCAGTTGTTTAGTTGTTCAGTTGTTCAGTTGTTCGGTTGCTGAGCCTGTCGAAATCGCAGATTCAACGTAGTTAAACGCCGTCATTTATCGGTCGGCCCTTCGACCCATCGAGGGGCCTCAGGGACCTCAAGCTCAGGGACCTTTATTTGCTATTTCATAATTCCCCGTTGATTCAGTGCCTGCTGGTAACGGGCTGCATTTCTATTGTGTTCACTCAGTGTCTTGGCGAAGTTGTGATAGCCAGAGAAATCCTCCTTGGCGCAAAAGTAGAAATAATGGTGGTCTTCGGCGTTCAGCACGGCTTTGACGGCGGCGATGGACGGGATGCAAATCGGTCCGGGGGGAAGGCCAACATATTTATAGGTGTTGTATGGCGACTCGATTTCCTTGTGGCGGTCGAGGACGCGGCGGATGCTGTAGTCGTTCCAGGCGAAGATAAGCGTCGGGTCGGCTTGCAGCGGCCAGTTGCTTTTCAGGCGGTTGAGATAAACGCCGGCCACACGCGGCATCTCGTCGGTCATGTTGGTTTCCTTGTTGACGATGGAAGCCAAGGTGCTGACTTGGATAGGAGTGAGGCCTTTGGTTTGGGCTTGTTGCTTGCGTTCCTCGATCCAGAACTTGTTGTATTCCTGGAACATGCGGACAACGAAGCCTTCTGCGTCAGTGTTCCAATAAAACTCGTAGGTGTCGGGCAGGAATAGGGCAGGGATGGTGTATTTGTTGAAGCCCAGTTGGTTGATATAGTCTTGATTGTGAAGCACATTGGCGATGGAGGCCGAGTCGGCTTCGATTTGCGGAGCGATGCGGCCCGCTAGCTGGTCGATGTCGCGGATATTGTTGAACTTCACCTTCACGGGTGTTTGCAAGCCACCGCGTAGCATGTTGACCAGTTGGTTGTTGTTCATGCCGTCTTTCAGCACGTAATGGCCAGGATGGATGTTTGAAGGCAACTCTTTCTTTTGCGCCACCCAGTTGAAACTCTTTTCGTTGACGATGCAATGCGCGTCAGACAAAAGGACTTTCACCTGTTCGTAATCCGAGCCTGTCGGGATAAATAGCTCAACTTCCTTTCCTTCTGCGGTTTGCACATTGGGCGACATCACCGTCTTGTAGAGCCAGAAGCCGAAGGCCAGGGCAAAGATGAGCAGGATGCCCAGCGCCAGCAGCACGGTGAGCTTGGTGCGTTTGCCGTTTTTCTTTTTGCCGCTTTTACGGGGCTTTTTCTCATTGGGGAGTTTGGTTTCAATCTTGACCATAAGGTTTCGTTTTCAAGTTGCAAAGATAGTTTTTTTCACAATAGGGTCTTTGATGAGGTGATTTTGACTAAATGACTAAATGACTAAATGACTAGCGGCTGGATATAAATCGTCTTCGAGCTATTTCCCTTGCTGTTGCAGAGGAAAGCGTAGAGATGGAGACCCTCGGCGGGCCATTCGTGGGGCAGGTTGATGCTGAACGAGCCCTGGGGACGAGGAACGGGATCATACAGCAGGCCCTTGCTGCAAGCCTGACAGAAAGCAAATAGATAAAGGCTGTCATCAGGTCTGGAGTGACCGTCTCCAAGGGCTGGGTCGTAGGTCAGATGGAGGGTATGGGTATCATCGATTCGGGCAGAGGTGAACGTCACTTGGGCAACAGAGCCGTAACTCAGTACGATATTGGGATAGTCGATAAGGCCTTCTTTGGTGAAGCAGTTTTTGTTGAGACTGCGGAAATCGGCGTAGGTGCGTTTGTGTTCGCGCTGGGCATGATGGTGCAGGCCGATGCTATGGGCTTCGGTCATATACGACGACAGGCGGACAATGTCCACAAAGGCGTTGCGGTGCTTCTGCTGCGCGTCGGTCTTGGGGTTGTGTACCTTTTTGGGCGCGTTGCGTACCCTCTGTTTCTTGGTGACGGGGTCGATGCTGTAAATCTTGTCGCCAAGTCGGCCTCTCAATAGGTTTCCTTCTACTATTGCCATTGCTTTGTGTTTTTTGAGTGGTTTGTTGCTGGTTGCTGTCTGTTTCGAAGCGGCTGTCAGAGCGGTACCTCAGAGGAATCACGGAGTTACCTCAGAGTTACCTCGGAGCGCCTATAGCTTTGATATAGCGTTGCTATAGGCTTGCTATGGAGTTGGTGCCTTTAATGTATTGTGTATTAAGATGTTATGGTATTGAATGAGGCTTATAAGTCTATCTATGCTATTTATCGTACACAAACACAGATAGTTACAATGGTTAATAGGACTCATTCTGGTTTTTCTTTTGCGTTTGCAAAAATAAGAAAAAAAACCGGATTCTGCAAGGTTTTTGCTCGAAAAAAAGTGAGCCTTTGCAGTCATTTAGTCATTTAGTCATTAGTCAAAATGGCTGCTGTTGCATTTTGCTACAGTTGTTACAGTTGTTACAGTTAGTTTTACAGAGAGAACGGGCCAAAACCGCCTTTTGTTGTCCCAAGTTTTACTATTTTTGCCCCGTTAACCTATTAAGAATGGATAGGAAAAGAAACCGACTATGAGCGACATTGCTGCGGAACTGGCTAAGTTACATATTTAAATAAACAAGAGTTGCCGTTGGGCAACTCTGTTTATTTTGGGCAGTGTCGGTGTAGGCTTACCCCACGCGGAAAGTACCGGATTAGTCATTTCTGACACTGCAAAAATACGAACTTTTTTCATATCCGCAATCTTTTTGTCGAAAAAATCTCTTTTCCATCGATAATCCAGCGAAATTCTCTAAATTTGCCCCCGACAAGCAAACGAAAAGTCTAAGCAGACGAAAGAGCGAATGACCATTGCGCATTAGGCGCGTTATGCCAACCAACTGAATTTGGATTGAAAAAACCTAAAAACGTAGCTGCTGTCCCGCTGTCCCGGGACAGCGGGACAGGGACAGTTTTTCTTTTTTTGAGAAAACGAGCATTCTTCTGCCAATTCCAAAACTGATAAAAACGAAAGTGTTGCTCTCCATGGTGATATATTTTTCGTACTTTTGCACCCCTAAAAAAGCAAAAAAGTATGCTTTGTGTTGATTAAATCTTTAAATATCAAATCTTTAAATATAATAATGAGCAACATCAAAAAATTGAAATCCATTGTGTTTTCGATGGTGGTAGTGGCTGGGATGTTCCTGCCGGCAAGCGGCTTTGCTCAAGAGGGTGGTGGATTGTTTGGTCGCGGCGATGTCAACGAGTCGAACGGTTGGTTTCGTGGACTATTAATGAATGAAGATCTTGAAAATGGCGGCATCACCAACGACGATTTCGGCGCACCCCTTGGTAGCGGCATCGTCGTATTGCTTGGCGCAGGCCTCGGTTATGTGGCACTAAAGAAGAAGGAGGACAAGCAATGAGAAGAATGACTCTTTTCCTGATGGCTATGGTCTTGGGCTTCACGCAGTGTAAGAAGGAACAGATTGAGACTCAAAATGATGGCAACACTGTGAGTATTACCTTGGAGGTGAACGACGTCAATAAAGGCTCAAGAGCTGAGGTAGACCCTCCGCATGTCAATTTTATAGAACATGATACAATCCTTGTGGCCAGTAACGGCAAATACGTGGGGTACTTGGTACACAATGGTACGACTTTCAGCGGTGACATCACCGATCCTACAGAAGGCAAACCTCTCTATTTTTATTTCCTCGGTAACAAGATAATAGTTTCCACACTTACTCCCGGAACTACCGGTGAATGCACCTTGAACATCAGCGACCAGACGGATTACCCACATCTGCCGGTCATCTCAATGGGAGTGTCAATTAATAGGTCAACAGGCGAGACAGTTAATTATTCATCTGAAGTATCCAGTTACGAAGCCCGGTTGCACAACCACTGTTCTCTGATGAAGTTCAACGTAACCACAGCTTCCGAGGCTGCTATTTGCATCACGGGTATGAACAACAAGGTGACGGTTGATTTCAGTAAGATAGCTGAAACCGGCACAGGTTTAGGTGAAAGCGACACAGATAATGGCTTCTCCTACGACAAAGATGAGGAAGGCATTATTAAAATGGCTGGTCGCAATTCAGAAGAAAGATGGGTCATCGTGCTCCCCCAAGCTGCTTTGGAGGAAGGTGAGGCTTTTTCTGCGGACAATGCCTATTTTGGCACTCGTCCTGCCCTTTCGGCCATAACTACAGACCAGTATCTCAGCAGTGGCGTTTCCATGACGGTGAATACACCCGCTTGGAATGGCGACCTCTCAAATTTAACTGCTTCTTCCTCTGAAAGATATGCCACCGCTAACAACGGTGTGACCATTACGGGTACCCTTGCTGCCGATGTGAAAGTCTCAATTGCCGACGGGGCCACCGTGACGCTTGATGGAGCAAATATCAACAACAGCTCAAAAAGCGGAAGTGTAAGTTGTGCAGGAATCACTTGTAAAGGCAATGCCACCATTAATTTATATGGCGGCTCCATAAACAATATCAACAGCTCTTCTGATGGCTATCCTGGCATCCAAGCAGGCCCCTCGGGCAATACGCTTACCATTCAGGGCACAGGCTCGCTCAGTGCCCAAGGTGGAAGCAACGCTGCGGGTATAGGCGGAGGCAATGAAATCACCTGCGGCAATATCTCCCTTGAGGGCGGTACCATCTCCGCTTGTGGCGGTGACAACGCCCCGGGTTTAGGGTGCGGGCAAAGCGGCTCATGCGGCAACATCAACATTAGCAGAAATGTGGAGAAGATAAATATTACAGGAGGAAGTGGCGCATCCGTTAGCATCGGCACAAATGGTGGCGGCACTTTGACTGTCGACGATGTGGACGACGTAAGCTATATCAATACCGACTCTTTTGTTTATCATCCTGTAAACTTATCAACACTTACTTCCAACTATATAGCAAAATGCGGCGATGTGTTGAGGGGTACACTGACCAATGATGTTACTATTTCAATTGATGATGAAGTTCCTGCGATCGTAATACTCAGCGGTGCGAACATCAATTGCAAAGGCATCGTTTGCGTATCTCCAAATGTCAAAGCCATTCTTTTTGGCACAAATTCAGTGATTGCCAATAGCAATCCAGGCATTCAGGCACCTGCTTCAGGCTCCCTCACCATTGATGGTTCAGGCAGTATCAACGTCCAAAGTAATGGTAATGATTGTGCTGGCATTGGTGGAAACGCTGGCGGAAACTGCGGTAATATTAGGATAAAAGGCGGTTATATCACGTCCTGTGGTGGTTCCTACGGAGCAGGCATAGGAAGTAGTGCAGAACGCTCATGCGGCAACATTGAGATAGAAGGTGGAACCATCAGCGCCACTGGTGGTGAAGGAGCCGCTGGTATTGGTAGTGGTTGGGGAGGCACATGTGGCAGCATCGAAATTGAAGGTGGAACCATTACAGCCTCCGGTGGTAATGGTGGTGCTGGTATAGGTAGTGGTCAATCCGGCAGATGCGGCAACATTAATATTCAAGGAGGTTCAATATTAGCTGCTGGTAGTGGAGGTGGCAACGATATTGGCGCAGGTTATTGGGGTGATTGTGGAACTGTAACGCTCCCTCCCCCCGAAGGGGCTCTCAGTGGTCTGTTTAGCGTCAGCGATGACAAACAAGTTCGCTTCTCACGGGGCAACTTGCTGAGCAATGGTACTTTTGCCGCCAACCAATACACCTATGGCGCCCACTTTGCACCGAATAGTTATAATGGACCAACTAATGACTGGTACACATTGAGTCCTGCCGAGTGGGAGTATCTTTTCAGTCGTAGTAGTTATACATCAGTATTTATGACCATCTATAAATTCGGATTTGCGACCGTCAATGGCGTTCATGGGTTAATCATCCTTCCCGATGTCTATTCTGGTCCTGCTATTACACCTTATGAGCAGAATTACATTTATTCTACAGATTCTTGGGACGACAACACATACTCTGATGAAGCTTGGACTAATATGGAGAATAACGGTGTGGTATTTCTGCCTGCCGCGGGGTACTATTATGACAGCAGTTTACAACACCAAAGCGAACAAGGCTGCTATTTGTCAAGTTCGGTTAATCAGAGTCTCTTATTTATAGGTCAGATTGGTTCTGCATACACGAGGCAAGTCAATGTCGGAGACCAAGGCTCTGAATACCAACAAATGTCAGTACGCTTAGTTAGAACTAACTGATTTGAAAGAAACAAACACGCTCAGCCGGAATTATCCAGGCGGGGTAAACAACTGCAAAAGGCGGCCTTCATTACAGGCATTTTTGTACAATAAATGTCATAAATGCGATATTTTGGACGGACGCACGCTGTGCGTCCCTACGGCGGGGTCCCTGTAGGGACACACCGCGTGTGTCCGCCACCAAATCATCCATTCCCCGAGCATGGCGAGGAGGAATCTCTTATTCCTTCACCACTTTCCGCACGCACTTCTGCCCGTCCTTGTCGGTAACATTGACGAAATAGACGCCTGCGGGCAGAGCACTGATGTCCACCGTAATCCGTTCGTCTCCGCCTTGTGCTGTTGCCACGCGCTGCCCGAAGGTATTGAACACTTCAGCTTGCTTGATGTCTTTGCCCGTGATGGTGACGAGGCCTGTGGTGGGGTTGGGATAGATGAAGGCGAAAGCCTTGGACTCGTTTTCATCCACATCCAAGGTGAAATCCGTTTGACCCACACATAGCGGATAGTTGGGGACGGTGCAGTAGGCCATGCGGAAGACAGTAAGATAAAAATGATAAGCTCCGTATGGTCCTGCCAGGACACGCATATTCACATCTATCCATCCATAGCAGTATCCATCATCCGTTTGATTTCTTACGGAAATATAATAATGGTCTTCGGGGCTTCCTATCCAAAAAGATTGTTCATTAGGCAAGGCTATGGGGTTATAAAAGAAGCGATAAAGATTATACCAACAATTCTCTATGTTCGCAATGGTGTCGCCCATCTGAATAGTATCTCCCTCTATAGGCCATTCCCAATTAGGGTCGAAAATAACATAAGGAAGCCTGAAAGACCATTGCGATGAAAGACGATCAAGAAAGGCGCCTATCCAATGTCCCCATCCCATGTATTCTGCATAGAACTTGAACTCATCGACCCCGTCGCGGTCTAAATCAAGATTTATATCGGGATTGGGCAAATTTTCAGACATCATATAATCTACTGCGATATCTGGCTCGAAATCCGTGTAGATGATTTCGCCCTCTTGGGCAAAGGCAATGCCGCATAAAAGCAATGCCGTGATGATAAAAAGAGTTTTTTTCATGGTTCTATAGTTTTTAGATTTTTTTTCCAATTCTTCCATCGCACAACTACTATTGTTGTTTGAATTTTAAAACCTGATGTAAAACTAAGCAAAAAAACGCGATCCGTCAAGAAAAAGATTGTTCGGATTTGTTCGGATTTTTAACTAACAACTTGACAATCAAATTGTTGTTGTTTCGTTTGCAATAGCTTGTAAAGTGGCGGAAATCGTGCTTTTACAGCCAAAGATTCTTCTCAGCTTGCTGTTGCGCTCGTTCACGGTGTTGTAGGCCCTTTGCATCAAGGCGGCAACATCGGCATCGGTAAGGCCGAGCAGATACAGGCAGCAATAGTCCAAATCGCTTTTGGTGAGGTCGGGATAGGCTTGGGCAAGGCGTTCCGTGAAATGGTCGAAATGCCGATTGGCCGCACCATGCAGGGCCATGAGTTGCTCTTTGCTTAAGGCAAAATCCTTGTAGATGCTGCAATCCATCTGCGACTTAAATTGCCCTTCTTTTACCCGTTCCATGATAAGGCGGCAGATGGGTTCTTCTGCAAATGATATGGTGGGTT
>CALEMB010000031.1 GCA_937902805.1 uncultured Bacteroidales bacterium | reverse complement strand
GTCTTTTCTCTCATCTTTGTTGACTGTTGTGTCAACTTATTTCAGCGTAAGACAAACTCTACCTGCAGCTCACCCTCCTTGCCACCCAAGCCGGCCTCCCCCTCGTCCGCCATTCACTCCCTGTAGGGTGTAAAGATTTCAGCGACTATTATCTCTTAAGTGTTAACCGTTAACGCGTAACTTATGAAAATTATGACTATTTTTTTGACTCGAACCCAAACCCAAGGTGAGTACACCCACGGCCACCTTACCATCGACGGCATCCGTATTTGCGACACCCTCGAAAACGCCAATGCCTGCGTCCCAGCCGGAAAGTATCCCATCCGTCTCATCAAGTGCAAACAACATGCACGTAAGATGTTGTGCTTGAATCCTAACCCTCCCTGCACCCAGTGCAAGAAATCCCTCAACTCTAATCCCTCATCCCTCAACTTTACCTTGCCCTGTTATTGTCCCATGATAAAACCCGGCAACGGAGTCCACGACCGCCTCGACGGCAGCATTATCGTTGGCGAATACCAATGTCTGAATAGTATTATCCATCCCAAAAAGGTTTTCGACACTCTCAATCAGAGAATCCGAAAATCCATCAGTCGTGGAAACCAAGTGATTTTATGTGTAAAATAATTTGTATCGTTATGAAAAACATCATTTCCGAGGGAAAATCCCTCAACCCTAATCCCTCAACCCTCAACCGAGAGTCCCTCAACCTTCAGCTGACTGAGCATTTCAAGCTCTCCGAGTTTGAAAGATCAGCGAAGGCAGCTGAATTAGGCATCGACAACCGCGTACCTCCGCAGTACGTACCCGTGTTGCAGCAGCTGTGCCAGCAGGTGCTTGAACCCCTTCGCCACTTCGTGGGCCAGCCCATCGTCATCACCAGTGGCTATCGCTGCAGCCAGCTCAACGTGAAGGTGGGCGGAGCCTACGCCTCGCAGCATACACTGGGCGAGGCTGCCGACCTTCGCCTGCCCCTCACCCCCTACACCGCTTGGGAGGATAACCGACGGCACACCGACTTGGAAGTTGCCCACCGCTGGATCGATTTCCTCGAACATCACACCGACTTCGACCAGCTGATCTTGGAGACCGCCAACGGCAAGGACTACTGGCTCCACGTCTCCTGCCGTCGAAACCGCAAAGCCAACAGACATCAGGTCATCAGGTATCTGAAGAAGTGAACCTGTTAACTTGAAACCTTGACCGTCAAAGACCCTCCTTACGGAGGGTTTTTTTGTGCGGCATGGTAAGTCTTTGAAAATTACATTTTCATTTCACCAAAAGAGTCGAACTCCATAATAGAAATCCGACTCTATACTATAAGATGTAAGCCAAATTATGCCGTAAGTATCTAAACCATCGCCACCTCAGCCAAAACAAATACCAGCAAAACACCTACACCGCCTTCAAATACTTCATACTTACAACTCTCAACTTCCCAACTGACTCTCAACTCTAAACTCTCAACTCTACACTTTAGCTCCGATAGTAGCTCTTATACCACTCCGCAAACTTCCTCAACCCTTCCCTCAGCGTAATCTTTGGTGTAAACCCAAAATCCCGCTCCAATGCTGTAGCATCTGCATACGTTGTCGGCACGTCACCCGGCTGCATAGGCACCAGCTGCTTATGCGCTTCAAAGTCGTAGTCCTGCGGCAGCACACCGGCACGCAATAGCTCTTCCTGAAGGATATTCACAAAGTCCAGCAAGTTCTCTGGCTGACCGCCACCGATGTTATATACGGCGTATGGAGCCAGAGGCAGGCCGTCTTCGCCATTGCGCTTTTCGGGGGCTTTCGCCATCACCCGCACGATGCCTTCCACTATGTCATCCACATAGGTGAAGTCGCGGCGGCAGTTGCCGTAGTTGTAGATTTGGATTGTCTCGCCACGGAGCAGCTTGTTGGTGAAGCCGAAGTAGGCCATATCGGGCCTTCCGGCAGGGCCATACACAGTGAAGAACCGCAAACCAGTGGAAGGGATATTATACAATTTGCTGTAACAGTGGGCAAACAGCTCGTTGCTCTTCTTGGTGGCGGCATAGAGCGAAACGGGGTTGTCCACCCTGTCCTCCACCGCAAACGGCACTTTCTTATTGCCGCCATACACGCTGCTTGAAGAAGCATACACCAAGTGTTGCACACCCTTATACCCCTCATTGCGGGCTTGACCCGCAATCTCCTGATCATACGAGTGCCTACACGCCTCCAAGATGTTGTAGAACCCAATGATGTTACTCTCAATATACACATCGGGATTCTCAATGCTGTAACGCACCCCCGCTTGTGCAGCAAGGTTTACCACCACATCGAACTTATAGTCCTCAAAGAGTTTATCCACCAAAGCCTTGTCGGCAATGTCGCCTTTCACAAACTTATAGTTTATCCCTTCGGGAACCAAAGTTTCAAGTTCCTTCAAACGATAATCTTTCAGGCTGACATCATAATATGCATTCATATTATCGATGTTCACAATCGTTGCGCCCTTCACGTCAGCAAACAAGCGCTTTATCAGGTTGCTACCGATAAACCCGGCACCACCCGTCACAAGAATGTTCTTCATAGTTAAATCTGAGTTTATTTTATTCATTAACTACACGCTATCATATATATCATCAAGCCACCTATAGGCTATCGTGTAATCACTAGTTCCAGCATTCAGATGGATATTCTTTTGCAAATGAACCGGTTTAAGCAAAGGCATGTCCGACATATCCAACCTATAACGAATAGTCGGTTTGTCACCAGCGGCACTGAATGATTCCATGCAGCGAGTTATTCTATTGGGCCCTTTCTTTTCAATCTTGTTGAACATGGTTATCTCCTCATATATCCAAGGTGATGTAGTACAGTCCTCAATACTAGTGACAACGAGGTCTGTTGTTGGCTTTATGAAGATACAGCACTCGCAATGATCGATCATTTCAAGCAGTGCCATTGAAAGCATCGCATGCACAAGTGAAGTTGAATAATTCCGCTTCTCGTAACTGAAGGATTCCTTATTGGCATCGAGCCAGCTCCATTTCTTGTCTAACGGCCATAGAATATCATTGTCACAACTCCCCCATACGAAACCATCAACAAAGCATCTCAAGCCGTAACGCATTTTGAGATAAGCAGCAAGCTTCTTTGCTTCATTTTCTTCAGTGTGAGAATGAGATATAAAGATATCATACTTATCAGTGGGCGTTGGCATACAAGCGTTCTGTAAAGCCTCACCGTCAATAACACCATTCTCATCACCTTCTAATATAGCACTAATACGAGAAGTGATGTTAGTCCCTTTTGTGTAAAGCCCTCGAAGCACCTCTTTGAAAGTCTGATTACGACTATCCGTTGTGAGATAATTCTTCAAGGCTATATTTATAGACAATTTACTAATGCAAAAACCCCTATACATCTTAGTACTTTATTTCGTTCAAATTTAGTGTTTTTGCAACTGGCGGGTAAACTATAATATTCGCACCACCCAACAAGGCAAGATCTTTTATTCCAACAATGGTATCGAGAGTGTATTTTAGTATGAACTGCCCAGACTGATTCAATCTTGCCATTCCCATGCCCATCAAAGGCATATAAACAGGCTTCTGCCCTACCACATCATGCAACTTTCTGCATAAATGACTAATACTACGACCAAATTCAGATAATTCCACAAAAGCATGGTCATCGGAATCAAAATGGGTCAAAGCAAGCAAAACAAAATGAGTATTGTCTTTATCAATGATGGCACAAGTTCCCAAAGGATATTGGATTTTGTATCCTTCGCTATTAAATCTAACAGCGGTTTTACCCACTATCTGATGCGAACTAAAATAAGCCTCTATTTCTTCATGCAGTTTGGTATGGCTATCTGGATAGTACTTACGTATGAATTGCCCATGGACTGTTCCACTATTGATTATTTTGTCATCAACTATTGTATCAAAATATTCGTTTACTGGAATAACCACATAATTACCATCCTTCGCATAATCAAACAAATCACCAGCCTGAACTTTAACGGTAAGATTGTTTGATATTTTAACACTCAACGATGTCTTTCTCCATGTCTGCCAAATGCCGAAGGCAACGCTTAGTCCCAAAACTACTGCAACATAGATTAGCACCCATAACCAACTTGGATCTTTCAATTCAAATACGAAACTAATCAGAGTAACCACCGATGAAATAGTACCGACAGCCACAAAAAAATATTTCCAAAATTCTCTATGACACATTTTATTCTTCAATTGCTTTGCGAACCTTTTGATAGTCATACATATATCTTCCATAGTAAGCATTATACGATTTCATTTCAGCATGTGTGCCAATATTTCTTAAAATATCAGGGCATTTACTTTTATCCTTTGAGGCAGCATTGTATAGCACAACAATCTTCATCAATCCACTACGCCATGCGTTATAAGCGAGGCGACATTCATAATCAATAAAACTTTCGGTACTATATGTTTTTCCTGACACTTGACAAGTATATTGCCCAAGAAAAGAATTGTACCATTTATTACCACAGTTATGATAGAAACAAGAACCTTTGCGTGTGGTTTTAGTGTTATTGCCTACAATCAACACAAAAGTTTTTGAACGACCCATCCTTTCAGATAAGCTATTTTTGATTGTACATGGCATCGATGAATCATAACATTGCTTAAACCCATGCGCATCTACAAAATGAAGATTCCATTTATCCCCTTCATTCCAACGGTATAATTGTTCAATTGCATCGGAATCACCGTCCCATTCTCCTGCTATGTATGTTCTCGTTCTATATGACATTACTTAAACTTTTAATCTATATTTTCTATTTCTATGTATTTGAGGATTTTCACCACCTCGGCCAAAACAAATAACTGCAAAACTGCCAAACACCTTTTAAAAACCCTTTCATAACCTATAATTCTACATAATCCAACAAAGCCTTGAAAACTGGCTGCGGATTGCCAGCCAACAAATTATCTTTGGCGCAATCCTTCATTTGCTTCAACATAAAGTCAAGCCATTGGAGCTGTTTGACCTGTTCCGAGTCAGACAATGGTGGTTGAGCATACAGGTTGTCGACATTCGCCTTGTATTCATTGAAGAGTATATCATCCATCAGACCGTTGTCGATGACTTCAATATAGTTCCGGTCAATAAACTCAACCACCCTCTTATGTAGTTCGAGCCTTGCAGAGGTCATTTCTTCCAGATCATCTTGTTTACGATGCCCACGTAGCTCTGGATAAGCTTGATAACCTTGGTGGAGACGTTCTCGTCGGTATAGGCGGGCACTGGGCAGGCATCGTCTCCATTGACGTGCATGCTAACGGCCAAGTCAA
Organism: uncultured Bacteroidales bacterium; assembly: GCA_937902805.1. Lineage (GTDB taxonomy): Bacteria > Bacteroidota > Bacteroidia > Bacteroidales > F082 > Limimorpha. The sequence continues at coordinate 7,583 of CALEMB010000031.1, read as the reverse complement.
CAGCTTGCAAAACCTGCTCGCTGGTGATGCTTCCAATAGTGAACACACCTTTATCCATAGCTTCGGGACGTTCGGTAGAAGTACGGATGCTGACAGCTGGGAATCCAAAGAAAGCACCTTCCTCTGGGACGGTACCACTGTCACTCACTACACAAAAAGCATTCTGCTGAAGCTTGTTGTAGTCGAAGAAACCAAGGGGCTTGTGCTGAATCACCTTCTCGTTGAACTTAAAGCCACGCTTCTCAATCATCTTTTGGCTACGAGGATGGCAACTGTAGAGCACCGGCATGTTGTAGGTCTCGGCCATGGTGTTCACAGCGTTCATCAGTGAGAAGAAGTTGGCTTCTATGTCTATGTTCTCCTCACGGTGGGCACTCAAAAGAATATACTTACCCTTTTCCAAGCCGAGGTCTTGCAGCACGGTGCTGGCCTCGATTTGTGGAAGCACATCACGCAGCACCTCAGCCATCGGGCTACCCACAACGTAAGTGTATTCAGGCTTCACACCAGTATCGAGGATATAGCGACGGGCATGTTCGCTATAGCAAAGGTTGATGTCGCTGGTCACGTCCACTACCCTTCGGATAACCTCTTCAGGCAGGTTCTCGTCCTTACAGCGGTTACCGGCCTCCATGTGGAAGATCGGAATCTTCAGTCGCTTGGCAGAGATAACACAGAGGCACGAGTTGGTATCGCCCAGCACGATAACTGCATCAGGTTTCACCTCGGCCATCAGTTCATAGCTCTTGGCAATCACATTGCCCATAGTCTGACCAAGGTTGTCGCCCACCACACCAAGATAGTAGTCAGGTTCACGCAAACCGAGGTCTTTGAAGAACACCTCGTTCAGCGTGTAGTCGTAGTTCTGACCAGTATGCACCAGCACCTGGTCGAAATATTTGTCAGCCTTCTTGATAATAGCCGACATCTTTATGATTTCAGGTCTCGTCCCGACAATCGTCATTAGTTTTAACTTTCTCATAGTTTACAGATTGTAATGAGGATACATGTCTTTATGTTTCTTTACCCAATCGGCAAGCTCAGCAACCATTTGCTCGTAGTCAGGAATCAAGTAGCTGAATTCATAGCGGGTACGCTTCAAACTCTTGTCGGCATTCACACCATCCACTGGGTGGATTGTGATACTGTCATTACGGAAATAATGGTTGAAGAGTTTACACAATTCAAATTTTGAAATGCCATGATCAGGAACAGTATTGTAGAGGCCGTGGGCCTTCTCCTTGGCAGCCTGTTCCATGGTCTTTGCCAACTGCAGGGTGGTTTGACCTGTCCAGATGGCCTTGGTGTAGCCATTAATCTCACCCTCCTGATGCAAGAACCAATTCAACAGACCGATTCCCTTGGGGTTGATGTCAGGTCCCACAATGCTGTTGCGCAGGGTAATGTTCTTTTCATCTTCCAGCTCGCCCAGTGCCTTGCTGCGATCATAAAACGTTTCACCATCACGGAAATCATCCTCTGTGTATGAGCCTTTTTTGCCACTGAAAACACAATCGGTGCTCATGTGAATCACCTGGGTATCGGTGCCCTCAGTGGTCTTGGCCAAGAAGTGCGGAAAATAGCTATTGAGGAATGCTGCCAGCGCATGGTTCTGCTCGGCAAACTGGTTCAGCACACCGATGCAATTAATCACAGTGTCATAACGGCCATCCTTAATAGCCTTGGCAATAGTGTCGGTGTCAAAGGCATTACCTGCAAAGCTTTTGATATATTTGGATTCCTGAAGGTCGAAACCATAGACCTCATGTCCTTGTTCCTGAAGATAAAGGCTGATGGTATGGCCAGCCATACCGTTGCAACCACAAATAAAAAATTTCATATCTCGTCAGTTAAATTGTTAAATCATTTAATAGTTTATTCGGATCTGTAGTCCCTGGCTTTAGCTCTCGGTTGCAAACCCAAGTCTTCACGAATGAAGTTCAGCTTCAGCAGCAACTGCTTCATTCCTTCCACATCGAGGCGTTGGGTATTGTGGCTGTGATATTCCTCCACCAGCTCCACCTTGTGGTCGCCTTCGGTGAAAAACTTGTCGTAGTTCAAGTCGCGGTTGTCGCAAGGTATGCGGTAGTAGCCGCCCATATCGATGGCCTTGGCCATCTCTTCGCGAGTCACCAAAGTTTCATACAGTTTCTCACCGTGGCGTGTACCAATTACCTTCACCTCTGTCTCACCATACTTCGGGTCAATCTTGGCGTAGGTTTGCTTCAAAGCTTCTGCCAGCACATCCAATGTAGCTGCGGGGGCTTTCTGAACAAACAAATCACCATTCTCACCATGTGTGAAAGCGTATATCACCAAGTCAACAGCATCATCCAAAGTCATCATGAAACGGGTCATGTTGGGGTCGGTGATGGTGATTGGCTTGCCTTCCATCATCTGTTCCACCCAAAGCGGAATCACCGAGCCTCGGCTAGCCATTACGTTGCCATAACGGGTGCAGCAAATGGTGGTTTTAGCGTTTGTACCAAGCGCACGGCCTTGTGCAATGGCCACCTTTTCCATCATGGCCTTGCTAATTCCCATAGCGTTGATGGGATAAGCAGCCTTGTCAGTACTCAACACAACCACGTTCTTTACACCGTGTTCAATAGCACTCAGCAACACGTTGTTAGTGCCTTCCACATTGGTGCGCACGGCCTCCATCGGGAAGAACTCACAACTGGGCACTTGCTTCAAGGCTGCTGCACTAAACACATAGTCAACACCACCCATAGCAAAGTCAACCGCTTCGCGTTGGCGCACGTTGCCGATATAAAACTTCACCTTATGGGCCACATCAGCGCGGTTGGCTTGCAAGAAGTGACGCATGTCGTCTTGTTTCTTTTCGTCGCGGCTCAAAATGCGGATTTCCTTAATGTCGCTGTCCAAAAATCTACGCAGCACGGCATTGCCAAAGCTGCCTGTACCTCCAGTGATTAGGAGGACTTTGTCTTTAAATACACTCATTGTAATTATATGTTTATTGTTTTTCTCTAATTAGTCATTTTGATTGCCCTTTAATAACTCTCAAAGCAGATTCAATTTCATGTAAAGGTACCGAACCACCCCACATACGATGAACATACTCAGGAGTTATGCACCCAAAATCCATTGAACAGGACTTGGCTTCATTTTCCAGAAACTCGCGCAAGCGGGTTACTATATCTTTTTCCATATACTTAAAACTCTAAACTTTTAAACTGACTCTCTGCCTGACCGAAGGGAACGGCCTTGAGCACCGCTGAATCAAATTAAATCAAGCGAAAAAACACTAGACTCTGAACTCTAAACTGTAAGGATGTCCGCTGGACTCTGCGGCTCATACGGACCGTCCTTGCATTCAATAATCACAGAACCCGATTCCAAGGCTTTCACCGTGTGCCACTGGCCTTGGGGGACGTTTAATGCGACAATGGGACCATTGGGAGATAATTCTATCCTTTCGGTGCAGATGTGCTCCAACTCATCATAGAATTCCCATACTAAACGGCCACGCAAGCAAACCACCGTTTCAGAGGTATTCTGATGGCGGTGGATGGGCAGCGGGCTACCGGGTTCAATGGCGTTGAGCATACGCTGGCTTTGGTCTTCAGCACTGTTGCGAAGATCCATATTCATTCGCAACCGGGGCGAAGCCTTGGCTTGCTCGGTTAAACTATCTAATAATGCTTGGGTTATTTTCATACAAAACTAATTATCATTCGTGTCAGAGTTTTTGATGGCCATTTTATATACATTCGTTTCTCTCTGTTCAAATCCCAATGTCCTGTACATTTCGTTTGCAACCACCCTTTGCGGCATTGATGTCAAATAAAGATTCACCTCTTTTAACTCTCTTCGGGCATAATCGATTAAATGCTCCATCAACTTCCTTCCCCAATGCTGGCCTCGATAAGATGTAAGCACCACCACATCCTCCACATTAACGTTTAATCCCAACAGAGATTCAAACACACAAAGTGTAGCCGTTCCAACAATGCCGCCATCTTCCTTTTCCAATACAAAAAGATGCGAATGCTGTGATGCAGCAACTTTTCTCATCATTTCGGCAGACACCTTCAATTCCGAGTTGAGTTCTTGCATCAACAACAACAAGTCTTGTACCTGTTTCTCAGTGAGAGTATGGAGTTCTTTGATAATCATCAGTATTTCCTAAGAACAACCTCAAACGCCTCTGCATATTCCAACTGGAACTGGCTACCCCTGTAAGCAGCAAGGCCAGTAATATATACTTCACTCCTCGGATGCGGATAAGGCCGCATCACGCCACGGTACATCGAAAGAGCTTTCACCTTGGCATCCACACCTTCTTTACCAACCTCCACATAACAGTTAGGAGTAAAGAGATTCATCGCCCTGTTAATTGCCCATTCTGTGCAACTTGGCACTTCCATATACCAAAACTCTTTCAAAGGCTTCACCTCTGGCCTTCGTTGAGCCAAACGAATTGCCTCTTGACAAGCCATCGAAGTTTGCAGATGGTCGTTGTTGGTGTCAGCAGGATGATGGGTGATTACAATATCAGGCTGTGATTCCAAAATGGCCTTTTCGATATGCTGCACCAGTTGAAGGTGTGGCACTGTGTTCATCTCAATGTTCGGGAACTTGCCTTCATATTCTTTGTTGACACCAATATAAGCCAAAGCTGCATGGGTATCATCATCCAATTCCTTATCGTCTGGACGGAAAGCACGGGCTTTGGCCTCAGCACTCATGATGCAGACATCAACCACATCGCCTTGCTTTGTCCATTTATAAATCGATGCACCAGCCCCAAGAACCTCGTCGTCAGGGTGTGCTACTACTATCAAATACTTCATATCTCTTGAATTTCTTAAACTATTGAACTTCTTAAACCCTTGAACTATGCGTCAGCCGTACGGAACGGCCACAAAGCCTTAAACACTAAATAGGTCTTATTGCTCTTACCAAACACCAGTTTTACCATGTAATACCCGCAAACCACCATCCAACGAGGTATCCAAAGCACATGCTTGGCTCTACCCTCGGCACGCTCTGCGGCAATCAGTGCATTGCTATCAAGCAGTTCGGGGTCTTTGATTACATGGATAGTGTTGTCTACATCCTTTTCGACCCACTTCACCAAGGCATCAACTGCTCTATTCACATCCAGCACTTCAAATTGTCCACCGTTACCAATCCGATATGCCCAATTGGGTGATTTCAGATAGTAACGCTTTTCTATATCGCGCTTCACATCCTGGGTATATACTGGAGAGAAACGGTATATATTCCAAACCTTACAAATCTCTTTCAGCCGACCTTCAGCCATCGCCTTGCTCTTGCCATAATTGGAAATTGGATTCAATTCTGTGTCAGGAGTGATAGTACCTTTCACCATGCCGATGGCATCCACAGTGCTGATAAACAAAATCGGCACTTCGTGTTTGGCACATGCTTCAAAGACACTTTCCGCACAATCCACATTGGCCTTTTTGAATGCCTCCCACGATAAATCTTTCACACCTGCCGTATGAGCCAAAGCTGCAAGGTGAATAGCACGGTCAATTTTGTTATCCTCAAACAAATGCTTCACGGCCTCTTTTGATGACAAGTCCAAAACCACTTGATTAAAGCTCTCGTGTTCATAGTCAGATTTTCTTCGGTCAACACCAATGATAGAGTGCCCTTTTTCCAACAGGCCTTTCACTACATATCCGCCAATCATGCCAGCGGAGCCAGTTACAAGTATATTCATAGCTCTATTGATTCATTGTTTTGTTTGCATCCGCAATCAGTTCGTCAAGAATCCATTTACATTCTTTCCCAAACAGCGAATAGAGAATGCAGATTACGGTATAGATAATCATTTTCAAGTCATAGCCAATACCAGCTTTCTGCACGTAAGTGTATTCCAACTCTCTACGTGTTGGATACACCTTTTCCATGTATTCAGCCTCATCGGTTATCTGATCGCCATAGATATAGTCATACAAAGCAGCAGGACCACTCAAACCCACAGGAACCTTGGCCGCCTCGTTCCACTTCCCATAGCGGAACATATCAAACTGGTCCTCAGCTACAGGCCGAGGACCGACTATGGACATGGTTCCATTTAAAATATTAATCAACTGAGGTAGTTCGTCTATCTTTGCTTTGCGGATAAAATGACCAAAAGCAAAAATGCGGTCTTCATCAGGCCTCAATGAAGCCTCATTGGCCGCTTTTGCCACTCGCATGGAGCGGAACTTATACATTCTGAAAGGTTTGTTCCCCTTCCCTATACGATTGGCTTTATAGAATATCGGTCCCCAGTCGTTAATAAGAATTCCCAATGCAGTCAATATGAAAATTGGAGAGAGAACGATGAGTGCCAAAAAAGCACAGAGAAAGTCGAAGCAACGTTTGAGAATTGGATACATAAATTAAACATCTTTATATGTAATAGCACTTCTGGCAATTATTTCAACAATGAATTCCTTTTTAAAAAGGTCTTTAAACACCACTCAATTACCATAATTATTATAAATGTAATAATCAATGTTACAACAAAAGCCATGAGACATATTAGCAAGTTATTACTCGCTTTTATTGGACTCGTATGGAATTGTTTGGCCAAGACTACCAGCACAATTCCTTTTATAGGGTTGTGTATCGCCATGACCCGAAAACTATTGCGCCCAATCCACTTTATTCCTTGAATCATATTTGAAGTTGAAAGGCTCATCCAAATACAAAGAATCATAAAGCCCACAATACCAAATACTGCCGTCCCATAGAAAACCATTGGACTACGGCCTAAAGAAGCATGACCCATAGAAACATGTCCATTATACTTAGCTCCAAAATACACAACTGTAGCTGCCACGATAAACAACAACGCACATAACAAGAGATTGCCTTTTACCATATTAATCTGTTTTTGATGACACACATGTTTGGCCAACAAACTACCAGCAGCATAAAATGGAAGAGCCATCAATGCAACATCTATACTCCATGGCAAGGTACTAAAATCAAAAAACAGAGCTTTGGTTGACAACACTCCTAACACACACAATATCAGGCACAATAATATATTAAACCAGTCATTGAACTTAGATAAGAAATAGTATATCACTTCAACCGAAAACAGACACATCACAAACCAAAGCGGCACATTGTGGATCAAGTACCCCTCCGAGCCTTGAGCCAATAAAGTTTGAAGTAGTGGCATCCAGTAACTCTCAACACGTGCATGGGTAATATACGAATAAACAGCCCACACCATCCAGGTTAACACCGAAAACATTACGTATGGTACTAATAGTCCTTTTAATCGTTTTTTTAAAAAAGCACCAAAATTATCATATCTTTTTGGCGAGAAAACCAATCCGCTTAAAAAGAAGAATAGCGGTATGTGAAATGAATAAACAATATAGTTGCTCAGGCCGCCCAAACAAACATGACCCCATATTATGGTAAGCATCCCCAAACCTTTAGCAACATCAATATAATCAAGACGTTGTCTAGAATTTGTATTTTTTATATTAGTTTCCACCATATCTTAATATTTCATTATTGTTTCTCATTGCTGTCCACTAAAAAATCAAAATAGTTCTTTGAAATTACTGTAAGTTAGA
>CALEMB010000030.1 GCA_937902805.1 uncultured Bacteroidales bacterium | reverse complement strand
GCTATGCATAAGAATATTATAAATTAATTTAACAATAATTAAGAGACACTAGTGACATCAGTGAGGATGTTTGGAATAAATTTTCCAACAAGATACTGTTTGCCGTTTGTTTCGATGAAACCGAGTGCTGGCTGCTTCCTCTTTACTACGAGAATGATATTAGGAAGTGTTGTGCCACCACAAATTGTATCTATATTTTGAATCAGAAACTACAAAAAGATGGTGTTGGAATCTCCAAAGACAAGAAGAATACGCCAGAGGTTGTCAGGGTGTATCATGAGATTTTGAAGAAGATGAAGCGGAAAGATATTCCACGTATATCTCAATACAATTTTGGATTTCAAAAGTTCGTAGAACAAATGGATTCCATTAAAGAAGAAATCGCGGAAACGGTAGGAATGTAAGGCATATAATATTGAAAGGCAAGATTTTTCCAGGTATCAATTCACACTAATATGACATTGCCCGAAAACATAAAACTACCCGTCACCCGATTGTCGCAGGCTTTCAAAAACACGACGGCTACATACAAGTTCTATTGGTTTGTGTCGTTGCTTGATATTGTGGTGAAAGAACGGAAGACAAAGATGTCATTATGGGAAATCATTGCAGGAATGGTGGCGGAATCTTGGTATCCGATTCACTATTTCAAACTCTCATTCGGCAAATCGGATTCTTTGTTCGACAAATCGCTTGAAATCCAAAACACGTTTCAGATTTCAATTGAATCCGACAAAGAAAAGATTAAGAAGTATTTACTTGAAAATCTGAATGAAACAAAAAGGTTTCTTCGAATTTTCACTATCAATGTACCATACCGCTTTTTGTCGCCTTGGATAAAATACACTTACGATGACGATGTTGTGGCCAAATCGCAAAGGTTTGAAAACAATTGTCTTTATGCTATTTGTGGCGATGAAATTGTAATCAATGACAATTGGGTTGACTATCTAACGGAACATTACAGCATTTTGCGTGATTTCACTTTTTGGAACTTGACCGAATTTCTGCAAAAACGCAATCCCAATGTCCCTGATGTCCCGTCAAAACTCATCAAGCCGATTCAACGTGATTCGCTGACGAAACAACGTCAGTATTGGAACACCTATATCGAAACGGTTGGTAGTTTAAGTTGCATATATACTGGCAAACAGATATTTGCGAGACAATATGACCTCGACCATTTCGTGCCGTGGAGTTTCGTGTCGCACAATCTTTTGTGGAATCTGATTCCTGCTGATTCGAGTATTAACTCATCCAAAAGCAACAATCTTCCACCGTTGGAAAAATACTTGCGACCATTCGCAAACGTTCAGCAAAATGCGATAAAAACGTTGTATAAAAAGAATCCGAACAATACCCTTTTGGAAGATTATCTGATTGTTTATGATTCTGTTTCCGACTTGGTAAAACTCTCTGAACCTGATTTTTACAATGTTTTTAGACGAACCTTTTCGCCAATGGTGCAAATAGCGGAAAATATGGGTTTCAAATATTGGCAGCAATGAACAAGGTCAAAAACAACCCTCATTTGACAGCCAAGGAACGGACAACGATTTCGTTTCCCACTCGTTGGCTCAAACAAAACAACCTTCTGAAAGGTGAGATTTTGGATTTTGGTTGTGGATTTGGTTTTGATACGGACGAACTTCAAAAGGAAGGTTTCAATATTGTGGGTTATGACAATTATTATCGCCCCGAATATCCTACAAAACGTTTTGATACAATAATTTGCAATTATGTTTTGAATGTGCTTGAACCCAAAGAGCAGGCAGAGGTGCTAATGGAAATATCGGAACTGCTCAAGCCAACGGGAACTGCTTATTTCACGATTCGTCGTGACTTGAAAAGCGAGGGATTCCGCATCCATTATGTTCACAAACAGCCGACATACCAATGCAATGTTGTGTTGCCTTATAAAAGCTTGTTTCTCAATGATAATTGTGAGATATACGAATATAAGCATTTTAATAGAACCAATTACAAAGAGAAATACGAGTTGTCAGAAGGTTGCCCGTTTTGCAAATTGAGTCCAAAGGTCGAATTGGTTTGTGAAACTGCTACGGCTGTAGCATTTTTTGATGGATACCCAGTGAGTAAGGGACACACGCTGATAATACCTAAGCGCCATGTGGCCAATTACTTTGATTTGTCGGATAATGAGCAGCAAGATTTGTGGCACATGGTGAACCATTGCAAGACTATTTTGGAGAAACGATTTCACCCCGACGGTTTCAATGTTGGAATCAATGTGAACCAAGCCGCAGGGCAAAGCGTTTTTCATGTACATATTCATTTGATACCTCGTTATAAAGGTGATGTTGAGAATCCAAAAGGCGGGGTTAGGGGTGTGATAAAAGAAAAACAGAAGTATTGAAATGGCAACACAAACCAAAATATTAGAAATAATAGGCAATTCTCCAAGCGTTGCTTTATTGCGAGCAAGGAGCTGTAGTACTATTGTTGAGTTTTTTACTAGTGTTTTTGGAAAGACAACAGCTATTTCGTACGAAAACATACATGCTCAATTGGCTGATTTCCTGAATAACCATGATATTGAAGACGATGAGGAGAATGATAATCAGATTTTCGACACATACGAGGAAAAAGCAATAAAACTTATTAAAAAATGGACGGATAGTGGATACCTGACAAATTACAGAAATGAAGATGGAGAAATATATTATGAACTTTCATCTCATTCCAGTAAAGTCATAGATTGGCTGTCAGGATTAAAAAGCGAGGAATACATTGGTACGGAATCTAAATTCAAGTCCATTATTACTCAATTAAAAGAGTTGGTTGAGTATACTAACGAAGACAAAGAAAAACGTTTGCAACTACTTGAAGATAAAAAGTTGGAAATAGAGCAACAAATTCAGCAATTGAAAATGGGCGAAGATGTTAAGGTCTTTGAGGAATATGAAATAGTACCACGTTTCCAACAAATAAACAAATTGGCTAAAGAGTTGTTGTCTGACTTTAAAGATGTAGATGACAATTTCAAGGCAATCATAAAGGAAATATACCAGAAACAGATAGACCCAACCCTGAACAAGGGGGGCATACTTCAATATACTTTCGACGCACTAGATGAATTGAAGTCGAGTTCGCAAGGAAAGAGTTTCTATGCATTTTGGGAATTCTTACTTGCTCGTGAAATGCAATCTGAATTAGACTCGCTTATTACTGAACTATTCCAGACACTGAAAGAAAGGAATATTGATAGTAGAGACACGTTTCTACAAAATATGGTTACTTATCTGTATGAATCAGGGCGAAAGGTATATCAGACTAATGATAAAATGGCTGATAAATTGAGTCGTATTATTCGTGAAAACGAAGCATCAAAATCTGATATTGTTAAACGCATTGTTCAAGAAATCAAGAATACTTTGATTGAGATTTCGAAAAAGAAGAGGAAACCAGACATTTCGTTGGAGGTTGAAGATGGCATAGAGATTAACATCCCATTTGATAGGAAGTTGACTTATGAACAAAATGAGAATATTGAATATAATATAAAGCCCGAATCGTTAACTCTATCCATAAACGACTTCGAAGAATTGGGCAAAGTATTTGGGAATATGGTAATCGATAGAAAAGTGATTGAGCAGAACATTAGAGAGTCGTTAAAAGGACAGAGCCAAATAACACTTTTCGATGTAATCACCCAACATCCTTTGAAGCAAGGATTACCAGAACTTTTTGTATATTTTGGCGTTTTAAGCCGTTTCCAACATAAAATGATCAACGAAGATAAGCAGCAAGCCATTGCATTTGATAATGAACATAATAAGTGCATTCTTGTCCCTGAAATAATAATATCAAGATGAATGAGATAAAACCATATTCAAAAGCCATTGTCTTTTTACTGAAGAAAACCGTTGAGAAAAACTCCCCGGTTTGGGAAGACATCATTAATTATCAGATTGAGATACAAGAATATCTTTCAGTTATTGGATTGGAACTGATTGTAAAAAAAGATGAAGGATTCGCGTATGTGAAACAAATTGTTTGGGATGATGATACTACTTTGAATTTAGTTTCACGACGACAGATGGGTTTTGAGGCTTCGATTATTCTCATCGTCTTACGCCAGATACTTGAAGATTATGACAATAATCCGATAGAAACACAGTCAGCAGATAAAATAATCACAAACAATGAGATAAAGGACGAAGTGCGATTGTTTTTGTCAGAAAAGTATGACAAAGCGAGGTTGGAAAAGGATTTAGATACTTACATACAAAGAGTGGCTGATTGGGGCTTTTTAAAAGAAATCAAGCGAAACAATGACGAGGTTCGATATAAAATCCATCGCATCATAAAAGAAAAAGTCACACTTGAGGATTTGGATTCTTTCAAGAAAAAATTAGAAGAGTATGCTACCACAACAATATGATTTATTTACTACCAATTCGGGTACTTCTGGGTTCAGATTGAATTATCTAGAAATATTTAATTGGGGTACTTTTAATAACCGAGTTTACAGAATTGCTCCACAAGGAAACAATTCTTTGTTAACAGGTGCCAATGCCTCAGGTAAGAGTACTCTAATTGACGCATTGCTTACATTGCTTGTCCCTGCGAAAAAGGACAGATTCTATAACCTATCGTCAGGAAATGAGCGAAAAGGAGATAGAACAGAAGAGACTTATGTGCTTGGTAACTATGGAAATATTCAAGCCGAAGGTGAATCTGCATCAAAAATGCAACAACTTCGTGATAAGAATACTTATTCTGTTATTTTGGCCTCGTTTACAAACAATCATCAGAATATTGTAACATTATTTCAGGTACGTTGGTTTGTGAATGGAGAATTAAAATGTTCGTATGGATATTCTGGTAAGCCTCTCAATATTAAGGATGATTTTTCTGGATTCGACAGCAGGGGGAACTGGAAAAAACTATTGGAAAAACGGTATAACACGAATGTGCCCCAAAAACAGATTGAGTTTTATGATACTATAAAAGATTATAAGGATAGGATTATTAGTGTTTTGGGGTTGCGTTCTGATAAAGCACTCACTTTGTTTAATCAAATTGTAGGTGTTAAAGTTCTAAATAACCTTGATGACTTTATTTGCAACAATATGCTTGAACAGCGTGACGCCGAAAGCGAGTATATTCGACTAAGCGAAAGCTTTGCCACTCTGATTGAAGCAAAAACAACGATTGAAAAAGTAAAAGCACAGATAGCCCAATTGGAGCCAATAGACAAAAAAGCAAAAGAACTTGACGGCATCAATTCAACTTTAGTAAAACTACAAAAGACTCGTGAAATGGCGGTTTATTGGTTTGCTCATAAAAATGTAGAATTGGCTGAAACCAGGTTGGCTGAATTGAAGGAAAAACTAATTGGGTTAAATAGCCAATTGGAAAAGTTGAACGAAGAAAAAGAGCAATTAAAACAAAAAGAACGAGAATTGTCAATTAGTATTGAAAATGACGATATAGGTAAGCAGATAAGGGATTTAGAAAAAGAAATAAGGGGACTTGAGAACACAAAACAAGCGCGTCAGAATAAGCTCAATGAATACAATAAGAAAGCATTAGAGGTTGGATTCTCCGAGAATCCATCAGAACAAGTTTTTATTGAGAATCGTGAGAAGGCTCGGACCGCAAGAAATGATTGTCAAGCTGATACAGATGAAAAGAATGAGGATTTACGCTATGCAAAGAATGAGAAAGAACGTGTTGAAAAAGAAATTGAGGAGAATGTAAACACGCTTCAGGTACTACAAAAGAACAAAAACAATATTTCAGGCCGTGAAGCTGAAATTAGGGAGATGATTTTGCAAGAAACTGGCGCTGCTCCAGAAGAAATTCCATTCATTGGCGAGCTGATTAGAGTAAAGGAAGGCGAGAAAAATTGGGAAAACTCCATTGAGAAGATACTGCACAATTTTGCACTTCGGTTGATTGTACCTGAGAAATATTATAAAGAAGTGAGTAGTTTCGTCAATTCGCATAATTTGAATGGACGAATTGTATATCAACGATATGAAAACACACCTTCATTAAGAGGTTTTCAAATCAGAGATCTTTCTGAAAACTGTTTGTTAAACAAGTTGGAATTCAATCAAAAGAGTCCGTATTCTGAATGGGTTGAAGATATTGTTTTTGAAAAGTATAATTATGCCTGTGTCTCTAATTTAGATGAGTTTTATCTTTACAAAGAGAAGGCAGTTACCATTGAGGGACTGATAAAATCTATGCACAACAAGCATGAAAAGGATGATAGACTGCATACAAACAAACGCGAAAACTATGTTTTAGGGTGGGATAATAAAGAAAAGGTAGCGTCCATTCGTGCATTAGTTAGGGAATTACAAGAGCAACAAAAGCAGAATACAAAGGACATTCGTGAAATAGAGACCGAAATTAGATACATAGAAAAAAGAAAGTTATGCTATCATGATATTTTCGAAAGATTCAGTAAGTTTGAAGATATCAATTGGGAAGAGACAGCACGAACAATTCAAGATAGAAGCGAAAGAAAAAAGGAGCTGGAAGCGACCAATGACAAAGTAAAAGCCCTGCAAGAACAACTAAAAGGTGTTCGGCAAGCTTTGTCAACACTAGAAAATGAGACAATAAAGTCTAAGGATAGAGAAATATATCAAATAGAGCAAGTTGATATTGTTGATGCAAACAAAAGACTGTCAGAAAACAAAAGTGCACTCAATCAATTGGGAATTGTTGATGCATCTGTGTTTGAAACGGAAAATGCCAATCAATTAAATGTCAATTATGAGACTATTGAGGCAAAGCAGAAAGCATTTCAAGCATCTATTAGACAGCGGGAAGAGAACGAAAAGGAAGAAAAAAGCCGGATTGAGCGCGAGGTTGCTAGTTTGATAATGGAATTCAAAAATCCGTCAGAAGAGATTACACAAAGATTTAAAGATTGGCGATCTGATGTGCATGCCTTGCCAGATGCTCAAAATGTGAACTTGATTAGCGAATATCAAAAACTGTATAATAAATTGATTAATGAGGATTTGGTGCGCCATGAAAAGAAGTTCAATGAATATCTGCAAGAAACGGTGACAAACAAGGTCTCTGATTTTAGAATGTTTTTTACCAATTGGGAAAAATCTATAAAAGAGACTATTGAAATGTTGAACAAATCGCTCAAAGCGATTGATTTCAGTAATTCTCCTGCAACATATATTCAACTTATAAACTCCAAAAAAATCAATTTAGATGTTTCGGATTTTAGGAGAGAGTTGGATGGAGCAATTCCGAATATGCGTGAAATAACATCGACTATTGACGGTAGAAGGAATCATTTCGATAATAAAATTCAGCCGCTTATCGAACATTTAAAAAATGAGCAATGGCGCAAAAAAGTAATGGATGTAAGAAGTTGGTTTTCATACAAAGCAGAAGAGTTTTACAAAGAAACGGATCAAAAGCATAAGACATACGAAAGTATGGGACAACTGTCTGGTGGAGAAAAAGCACAATTAACATACACTATTCTTGGCTCTGCGATTGCCTATCAATTTGGCTTGACGAAAGATGGACTACAAGCCAACTCTTTCCGTTTCATTGCTATTGATGAAGCGTTTAAAGCACAAGACGAAGACAAAGCCCGCTATCTTATTTCGCTATGCAAGCAATTGCATCTACAACTATTGGTTGTGACTCCAAGCGATAATATACACATTGTAGAAAATGACATTTCCTTTGTTCACTATGTTGAACGTGATGGAAATGAATCGCGATTGTTAGATATGCCGATTGGAGTGTTCAAACAAGAACGAGAAAAATATCAAACCAATGATAACACCGATTGAGATAAAGAAGAAAGCAGAAAGCAAATATTGTGCTTATTTGCAGTCAATAGTTGAAGGTGAATCATTTCATCCGATAGCTATTACTGGAAATAAAAAGCCAGATGAGAGTACTGTAAAGTTTGAAAAAGAATTGACAGACCTTATCAATCAGTCGAAAGTGAAAAAAGGATATGGTTATACGATTGATTTTCAAACTGTAAAAACCAAACAACATGGATTACAAGATATTCCAGTTTCAATAAGTTTTCAATCAGAATATGATTATTTGAAATTTATAAACAAAGAAAAAGAAACTGCAAAATTCAAAATAGACTTGACTCAAATTCTTTCTTCTTTTCCTGAGTTGAAAGATTGGGTCTTAAAGTATCCAAATAAAGTAATAGACAACGATTGGGAAAGTTTGTTGAAGGTTTGCATGTATTTCAAGGCTACTCCACAACCACATTTATATATCCGTGAATTGCCTATACAAGTTCATACAAAGTTTGTTGAAAACAACAAGAGTATTATCAAGGAATTACTAGATATTATCATCGCAGAATATATCAATTCAGATGAGAAGCATTTTGAAACTCGCTTTAATCTCAAATTTGATGAACCTATAGTACGTTTTAGAATATTGGATAACTCTATTTCCCAACAATATTTTTCTTGTATTGACGATATAAGCATTCCAATAAGTGAATTTCAACAATTGTATCTACCTATTCAAACCGTGTATATAGTTGAGAACAAGATAAATATGCTAGTTTTTCCTGCAAAGAAAGCTAGTATTGTTGTGTGGGGGCATGGTTTCGGTGTGAACATAATGAGAAATGTTGAATGGCTGAAAACTAAACAAATTTATTATTGGGGTGATTTGGATGCACAAGGTTTTCAAATTTTGTCAGAAATTAGAACATCTTTCAAACAGGTTGAAAGCTTTTTAATGGATAGAGAAACTTTCGATAAGTATAATGAAGGCGATAAGGGGACGAAGACAAACGTTGAAAAAGAGTTGTGCCTATCCCAAGAAGAGATGGAAATGTTTAGATACCTAAAAGAAAGCAATTCGCGTTTGGAGCAGGAGAAGCTACCATTTGAATATATCGTGACAAAAATACCGACATAGCATTTTAGTTTCGCTTGTAGCCCGCACTCCCGATATTGATTGGAGCGCTATTGAAAAAGGCTAAAGAACAGTAAATGAAACGGTGAATATGCTGATGCTCACGATGGAGGGGTACATCAACTACGGACTATCCGTATTGGCTGAAAAGCTTAAGGAAGACGAAGGCTATTTCTATAACAAGAACTCATTCTTGGATATCTTTAAAGACCTGACTCGCCCAAAACAAGAAAAGGGCGATGAATCTGAAGATGCACCAGAGCCGTTGGATTAGTCTCGTTTAAAGTGCCCGTCTTGCGGTGTAGGAGATCGCGGGTCTGCGCCCGCGATGACGGCAAGGGGCGCGGGTGTTGTCATTCCATGAGGCTGTAGGCCGCGCCAGCCCAGACCCGAAGGAGATCG
>CALEMB010000029.1 GCA_937902805.1 uncultured Bacteroidales bacterium | reverse complement strand
GGAAGAAGCTGTGACTAACATAGCTGCGGTATCAACGGATCTGCTGAAGGATCTTATCAGGGCACAGAACGGACAGGATGAAGAACCTGAGCCCGAGCCGGAACCTGAGCCTGAGCCGGAACCGGTTGTCGTAGTACCTGAACCCGAACCAGAAATCGTGGTACCTAAACCAGAACCTGTGCCTGAGCCGATTATAGTGGAGCCTGAGCCTGTTGTGGCTGAGCCAGAACAAGTTGTGGTGGAACCAGAACCCGCTGCGGTTGAACCTCAAGTAATAGAACAGCCCGTAGTGGGTCCTGATAACAGACGGTTCTATGACGGCAAGGTGCGCATTGTGCAAAAAGGAGAGACCCTATATGACATCGCCAAAGAATATGGCATCAACCTGGCTGATTTGAGGGCGGTCAATAAAGGTCTATCTGATGAGCCAGCTCCAGGAACCCGTATCGTCATTCCCGCCATTGCCAATGAAAACGACTACATCATCCATCAATGCGAGCGCAACGAACGTGTCACCTCACTGCTCAAACGCTGGAAAGTGGACGAAGAAGATTTTCGTAGGATAAATGTCTCTGTTGGCTCGCATGTTTTTGTGAATCAAGTGGTTTTGATACCCATCCTGCCAATTTCCGATTTCTACTGGATGAATGATGAACCTGAGGAAATCATTGAACCCGAAGAAGAACAGGCGACACAAGAAGAAATTGTCCCTATCCAGGAAGAGACTACAAAGATCCTCCTCGAAGAGGATTTCATGGAATGTGAGAACTGTGTCGTTGCCCGTGAAAACGCTTCGCGTCGTTACAATGTGGCTTTGATGGTGCCGCTTTATCTGAACGACGTGAGTGATTTGGAAATTTCGAAAGAAAATGCCCCCAAGGCTCAGAAATCCCGTCCTTTGTCGTTCGTTCAGTTTTACGAGGGCTTTATGATGGCCGTGGAAGCCTTGGAAGAACAAGGATTGAAGGTGAATCTCACCGTCATCGATGTGACGGACAATGTTCGTACCGCTGAAAAGGCACTTTCGCAAATTCGTGGAGAAGACCTCGACTTGATTGTAGGACCGTTCTTCGGTAAGTCGTTTGCGATGATTGAGGAATATGCCAAGGCACACAATATCGTGGTGGTCAACCCGCTTTCCACGCGCGAATCGGTCATCATTGACAACCCGAACGTTGTGAAGGTGAAGCCAGGCGAGGTGGGACAGATCCTTACTATTTCAAATCTCGTGAAGAACTTGTATAACGAAGCCAATGTGTTTATTGTTAGCAAGGAAATGGCAGGGGATACGCTGTTCTTGAACCAACTTGAGCATCATCTGAATCTTGCCGTGAATGATGAGGTGAGGGTGTCGGGAGACGGATTCCTGCAGTTTGCCCGCAACGAAAGCGAGCGCCTCGAAATGGGTAATCGCATGGTCTCCACCGTCGATGTGGAAGGACAAGTGTACTCGACTGAAGATTTCCGCAACGGAACCACTAAAGAGGTCGTCCTGACCAATTCCGTCAAGCGTTATGCGTATGACGACATCAGCAAGGTGATATCACAACTCTCAGGAGTGCGTGAAAATGTCATCGTGGCCTACGGAGACGACAATGTGTTTGCCACGCAGATGTTGAATAGCCTGGCCAAGGAAACCGACCGTTTCCCCATTACCATAGTTTGTGCTCCAGACTGGGCCAAGTTCGAGAAGCTGTTGGTTGAGAATCTGTTGCGGATGAAGGCCATTTATCTTGACGATGGCTTTGTTGACTATAGCAGTGATGCCGCCAAGCGTTTTGTAGTGCGTTTCAGGCAGAAATATGCCGTTGAGCCTCAGAGTTACGCTTTCGAGGGCTACGACATGGCGATGTTCTTCCTCAGTGCTTTGATGCGTTACGGCGATGAGATGCTTGACTGCCTCAATTGTTGCAATGTCCAGACACTTAATTCGCAATACCGTTTCTTCAACCCCAGTTATCTGGGTGACGACAATCGCAATGGCCGTGAAAACCAATATTGGAGTGTCTATCAGTATGACAATGAGGATATTGAATTGAAGCCGATAGACCCCTTCAAGAGGAAGACGGAATGAAGAAAATCATGCTATTCCTGGCCCTGATGGCGATGCTCGCTGCCTGTGACGACGGCGTACAGAAAGCCTATTGGGAAAACGGCAAGCTCAAGTCGGAGCTGCGCTACAAGAACGACAAGCTGAATGGCGAGTGCGTTTGGTATTACCAGAATGGCAACAAGATGTCGCAAGGCAATTATGTCGACGATGTACTGGAGGGAAGCTTTAAGCGTTGGCATCCGAACGGCAACATTGCGGAAGAAGGTTGGTATAAGCATGGTCTTCGCGACAGTATAGGCCACACCTATTCCGAGAAAGGCTTGCTGGCATCGGAGGAGTATTACCGCAATGGCGAGTTGGACGGCGATATCAAGAAATGGTTCGACAACGGCCAACTCTTTCAGGAAGGGCAGTATGTCGACGGGCTGATGGATGGCGCATGGTATATCTACTATCCTAGCGGAGTCTTGGCAGGGAAAGCCGACTACAATATGGGCATGGGTAAGCAAATCGGTTATGCCGAGTCGGGCTACAAATGCCTTGAGGTGCAATATGTCAACAACATGAAACACGGAAAAGAAATCCACTATAATCCTGATGGTAGTATTTTGGAAATCGTTGAATATGAGTGTGGTAAAGTGGTTTCCGAAAACAACAACGCACAAAATTCCGATAACTGAGGACGGGAGAAGAAAATATTTTGCATAATTTGGAAAAAGTTCAAATAAAAACGCTACCTTTGCACCGATTTATAAGAAATCAACTTTCTAAAACGTAAAATAAACCTTTAATTAAAGTCAAAAAATGAAAGTAAATGAAATTATGACCGCTCTGGAAGCCAAGCATCCGGGCGAAAATGAGTACTTACAGGCCGTTCGCGAAGTCCTGGAAACCATCGAAGAAGAATACAACAAGCACCCCGAATTCGAGGCTGCTAAGATTGTCGAGCGCATTGTTGAGCCCGATCGTATCTTCAAGTTCCGCGTCGTGTGGGTTGACGATAAAGGTCAGACCCAGGTCAACCTCGGCTACCGTGTGCAGTACAATGCTGCCCTCGGTGCTTACAAAGGCGGTCTCCGCTTCCACCCCAAAGTAAACGAGTCAATGCTGAAGTTCTTGGGCTTCGAACAGATCTTCAAGAACAGCTTGACCAACCTGCCTCTCGGCGGTGGTAAGGGTGGTGCTGACTTCGACCCGACAGGTAAGAGCGACGCTGAAATCATGCGTTTCTGCCAGGCCTTCGTGTACGAACTCTGGCGCAACATCGGTCCCGACCAAGACAGCCCTGCTGGTGACGTTGGTGTTGGTGGCCGTGAGATTGGCTACATGTACGGTATGTACAAGAAGCTGGCTCGTGAGCACTCGACTGGTGCTTTGACTGGCAAGAGCTACGGCTGGGGTGGTTCCCTCATGCGTCCCGAGGCCACTGGTTTCGGCGCTGTCTACTATGTGAAGCACATGGTGGAAGAGAAGGGTGACACTCTCGAAGGCAAACGCGTGGCCCTCTCTGGCTTCGGTAACGTGGCTTGGGGTGCTGCCCAGAAGGCTTGCGAATTCGGTGCCAAGGTGGTCGCCATCAGCGGTCCTGACGGTGTCTGCGAACTGCCCGAAGGTATCAACGCTGAGATGATCAACTACATGCTTGACATGCGTGCCTCGAACCGTAACAAGGTTCAAGACATGGCCGACAAGTTCCCGGGTAAGGCCATCTTTACCCCTGGCAAGAAGGCTTGGAGCGTGAAGTGCGACATCGCTATGCCTTGCGCTTTCCAAAACGAGCTTGCTGAAGAGGATGCCAAGATGCTGCTCGCCAATGGCGTGAAGTATGTGGCTGAAGTCTCCAACATGGGTTGCCAACCTGCCGCTATCGCTGCCTTCCAAGCTGCCAAGATCCCGTTCGGTCCTGGTAAGGCTGTCAACGCCGGTGGTGTTGCCACCTCTGGCCTTGAAATCTGCCAGAATGCTGGTCACATCAACTGGACCGCTAAGGAAGTTGATGAGAAGCTGAAGAAGATCATGAGCGACATCTACGACCAGTGCGTGAAATACGGTAAGCAAGCCGATGGCACCATCAACTATGTGAAGGGTGCTAACATCGCTGGCTTCATGCGTGTTGCCCACGCCATGATGGCTCAAGGTATCATCTAATTCCAGAGCTAAAAGGTTTTTGCAAGGCGGTCAATTTGGCCGCCTTGCTTTTTGTAATGGCATTTGCTGCAAAGAAATCTGAGAAAATCGAAATA
>CALEMB010000028.1 GCA_937902805.1 uncultured Bacteroidales bacterium | reverse complement strand
ACACGCAGCCCGACTTTTGGAAAAATATTTTTGGTGCTTTTTATTCCTCCCCACGGCGTGAAGCGCGTTTGCGCTCCAGCTCGTCGAGGATGATCTTGCGCAGGCGCAAGCTCTTGGGTGTGACCTCAAGATACTCGTCGTCACGGATGTATTCCATATATTCCTCTAACGAGAAACGCACAGGCGGGATGAGGCGGATGGCTTCGTCGCTGCCCGAGGCACGCACATTGGTGAGGTGTTTGGTCTTGCAGACGTTGATGACGATGTCGTTGCTTCTCGTGTTCTCACCGATGACCTCGCCAGCATAGACGTCTTCGTTCGGGTTGACAAAGAAGGTGCCACGGTCTTGCAGCTTCCAGATGGCGTAGGGGATGGCTTGTCCAGTTTCCATCGAAATCAAAGCTCCCGTGTTGCGGGTCGGCATCTCGCCTTTCCAAGGCTCGTAGCCCTTGAAGCGGTGCGAGACGATGGCTTCACCTTCGGTGACGGTCAACAACGTGTTTCTCAAGCCGATAAGGCCGCGTGAAGGAATGTCGAAATCAAGACACATGCGGTCGCCCTTGGGCTCCATCTGGGTCATCTCACCCTTGCGGGCACTGACTTGTTCAATGACGCGGCCCGAGAAGTCTTCAGGCACCAACACGGTGAGGCATTCGATAGGCTCGCATTTCACGTCGTCGATGTATTTCACGATGACCTTGGGCTGGCCGAGCTGGAACTCGTAACCCTCACGACGCATGGTCTCCACAAGGATACTGAGGTGCAAGATACCGCGTCCGTAGACCATTAGAGAATCAGGCGAATCAGTGTCTTCCACCTTCAAGGCAAGGTTTTTCTCGGTCTCCTTGTAAAGGCGTTCGCGAAGGTGACGCGAAGTCACGTATTTGCCTTCCTTACCGAAGAATGGCGAGTTGTTGATAGTGAACAACATACTCATTGTTGGCTCGTCCACATGGATGGGCGGCAGTGCCTCTGGGTTCTCGTAGTCAGCCACAGTGTCGCCAATCTCGAAGTCATCAATACCCATCAGTGCGATGATGTCGCCAGCCTCGACGGGCTTCTTGGTGCGTTCCTTTCCCAGACCTTCAAAGGTATAAAGTTCTTTGATGGTGGAACGGCTCACGGAGCCGTCACGCTTCACCAAAGAGACGTTTTGTCCAGCCTGTAAAGTGCCGCGTTTCAGACGACCCACAGCGATACGACCCACGTAGGAACTGTAATCCAACGAGGTAATCAGCATCTGAGGTGTGCCTTCCTCGAACTTCGCGGGCGGGATGGTGTCGATGATGACGTCCAAAAGGTAGGAAACGTTGTCGGTGACGTTGTTCCAGTCGTCCGACATCCAACCTTGCTTCGAGGAGCCGTAAACAGTGGGGAAGTCGAGTTGGTCCTCGGTAGCACCAAGGTTGAACATCAGGTCAAAAACGGCTTCCTGCACCTCGTCAGGGCGGCAGTTGGGCTTGTCGACCTTGTTGATGACCACGATAGGCTTCAGACCGAGTTCGATAGCCTTTTGCAGCACGAAACGAGTTTGCGGCATTGGACCTTCGAAGGCATCGACCAAAAGCAGCACGCCGTCGGCCATGTTCAAGACACGCTCCACCTCACCGCCAAAGTCGGCGTGGCCAGGGGTGTCGATGATGTTGATCTTCACGTCCTTGTAGCGCACCGACACATTCTTCGAAAGGATAGTGATGCCGCGTTCGCGTTCGAGGTCGTTATTGTCGAGAATGAGTTGGCCGGGTGCCTCGTCCGATTCCTTGAACAGTTGGGATTGGTAAAGGATGCGGTCCACGAGGGTTGTTTTGCCATGGTCAACGTGAGCGATAATAGCTATATTTCTGATATTCTGCATTTTAGTAAGAATTGCTGCAATAATTTAAGGCGCAAAAATACAAAAAAGCAGAAAAAGTGAGTCTATTTCATCCAGAAAAACTCTTTTTTGGCAAAATTGTTATGCCGAAAACACCGAACAAATTACCGCCAAAACACCGAACAAAATACATCTAAAACGCCGAACAAATTACCGCCAAAACACCGAATGAAATGTGTAAAAAACACCGAATAGATTTGCGTAATCCATTTATTTGTAGTAATTTTGCAGCGAATTTTAAAAAGATGAATTATGGACTATTTCAAAAGGATGGCAGACATCCAACTTGAAGAGCGTTTGAATGCCTTTGGGGCGGTATTGATTGAAGGCCCAAAATGGTGTGGAAAAACCACTACGGCAGAGCAATTGGCGGGCAGTGTTATCAAGTTGCAGTCGCCCGACATGCGCGACCAATATCTCCCCACGGCGGCTTCCAAGCCAT
>CALEMB010000027.1 GCA_937902805.1 uncultured Bacteroidales bacterium | reverse complement strand
TCATCGTCAGCGACATGACGAAGTACAAAGGAAAGGAGAAACTGAAGGTGGAATAGGATAATTTTGTAAAAAACGTTAAACCATGTAATCTCTTCAAGGTTTTAGCGTATATATTAGTGATGAAACAGCAAGACGAGACAAACCAACAGATTATAGACCGTGTGCTACGCGATGGTCAGCAGGCAGACTATGCTCTGTTGGTGGACTGCTACAGGGCGCGGCTCTTCGCCTTCGTTGCTACGATGGTGACGTGCCGCGAAGATGCCGAGGAACTGGCACAGGACTGCTTCGTGAAAGCGTACACACAGTTGGCACAGTATGACTCTCAGCGCAGTTCGTTCTATACATGGCTTCGCAGTATCGCCTATCGGCTTTGTCTTGACCATATACGCCGGCATCCTGGCGTATGGTTTGAAACAGACGAGCTAACGCTACAGGTCATTACTGACGACGAGGCCAACAGCGTGCTAGATACGGACGATGACCAGCGCATACAGTTGCTCGTTGAGGCCATCCACCGATTGCCGCCCACAGAGCGCCTGCTCATACAGCAGCATTACTTTGAGCAACAGCCGCTCACCGTCATAGCTGAAGTCACCGATACTGATGCTGGCACGCTGGCTACCCGCCTGCATCGCATACGCAAGAAACTCTATCAATACATCAAAACAAGAGAACATGGAAGATAAGAAATATAGCAAACTGAAAGCAGCCTTTGAGGCTACGCAGCCACAAGTGCCCGCTGACTTTACTGGGCGGGTGATGAAACGGATAGAAGAACAACCGTCAGTTTTTCAGTCCAAACGCCGTCGGGTGTGGCAGTATCCAATCATTGCTGCCGTTGCCGCCAGCATAGTAGTGCTGCTGACGTTCCATTATCTGTACAATCAAGAAGAAACAGCGGTTGAACAACCAGTGGTGACGCAGCAGATAGAGCAAAAGGACAGTTCGTTAAAAGCTGAAATAAAGGAACCGAAGATAATGATTGCCCAGGAGAAGGCTGTCACGGATAAAGCCAGAGCAGCCATTCAGCGTCGCACAGCAACAGTCATTGCTCATAAGGTTTCTACAACCATTCCAGCTACCGATAGCCTGGATTACTATATTGACAAAATAGAACGCGAACTGGCCCAAGTGGACGAGAGCCTCTACATAGAGCGAATGAACAAGGTGATACGTGCTGACGAGCGACTGCAGCGCATGGTCAACAGTTATATCCTGCACACCCTCGACAAGGAAGGCCGACCCCAGACGGCAGACAACATGTATAACGTAAAAACAGAAGAAGATGAAGAATAGACTTTTTACTGCCATCGTGGCATTGCTGATTGCTATTGCATGCAGCGCACAGACGTCCCGCTCCAGCAACATCAGGGAAAAACTGAATGCTTTCGTGGAATCGAAAGAGTACGGCGTGCATCGACTCGGTTTCTCAAAAGACGGACTGAATGTTTATCAGTTTGCCCAGCAATTTGCCATCGATGATGAGTTGGGCGGCAAGTATTACGGTCCGTTGTTCACGCCCCGGATGTTGGATTTGGAGAAGGCTTTCAGGTCGGAGGCCGTGAATGCCAAGACCATCTATTTCCATGATGCCAGCGACGGCGACTCTCCCCTTTCAGGCGTGAAGTTCCAGTTTATGATGGATGCCCAACATCCGATGGTGCAATCCGTGACATTCGACCTCAACAAGAATATCCGTCTGCTTTCCTTTGAAGAGGCAGACGGCAGGATATATGTCCTACTGCTGATGTGGGACCAGACCGTTGACCAAGACAAGAAAATCGGCGATACGTTCCTGATGGACGGAATGATATACGAAATCAGCGGATGGAAAATGGACGACAGACCTTATATCGCCCATTATAAACGGCCCAGCGCGTCAGGCACCTTTGTTGCGGGTTTGCAGTATAACGCCCAAGCTAATGCCATGTCTGTCGAAGAGTTCATGGCCAAGGTGAAGCGCACCTGTGAGATATTCCAGCGCGAGACGCCACAAGGCAGGACGGCAGCCGG
Source organism: uncultured Bacteroidales bacterium (assembly GCA_937902805.1). Lineage (GTDB taxonomy): Bacteria > Bacteroidota > Bacteroidia > Bacteroidales > F082 > Limimorpha. The sequence goes on along the minus strand of CALEMB010000027.1, from coordinate 4,137 downwards.
GGTGGTGCTCAACAAGACGTGTAACACATTTAGTGGAAAACTGACAAAAGAACAGTATTTTGACCTGCTGAGCAATATCCAGCCGTTAGTTGATAGCGAAAAGAATGAAAACCTGAAGAGCATCCTGGGCTATTCCTGCTACATGATTTACAAGAAGAGCGAATTATACGAGGGTGACAGAGAAACAGATGTCACACATGCACCGACAGCCGCTTCAGAAATCACCACCACGCAGGTATCGAAGACCATTGTCTATAACAGTATGCTGATGAATGAAATGGTGGGAAAGGAGATGGTGGAGTGTCAGATTAGTGGCACTGCCCCCTTGAAAGGCCAAAAAGTGGAAGTGAGACGCAGTATTACCTCTGAACTATTGGGGACGTGCCCTATCACCAACGGCAAATTCTCCTTTACCTGCAAACTGCCGAAGAACGAGGTGTGCCGGATATATCTCGATAACAGAGAAGTCGTTTACTTCTATACCGACGGTAATCCCATCAGCGCAGACATGGAGCACCTGACAGTAAAAGGAGGCAAGACCAGCCAAAAGGTTAACGATTTCCTGCAGTTGGTAGAGCGTGAACGACTGGCCGAGCTCCATGAGACCGACATTCAGAAAAAAGCGGAAATCAACCGCCAGCGCGGCGAGCGGCTTCTCAAGGCTGTCCGTGAAAACCGTGACAATATCATCTCAGCATGTGCACTCAGCCTTGTCTATACGGAAATGAGCTACGAGGAACTGAAGCCTTACCTTAGTGACAACTATGCCTACTCGCACCACATCCTCCTGGCACCGATGCGCGAATACGTGGAAGGGCTGGAGAAGCGCAAGCCTGGCACTCCTTACACCAACCTCGAATTGGTGGACACGAAGGGCCGCCCACATCAGCTAAGCGAATATATCGGCAAGGGATATGTCGTGCTGCATTTCTGGCATGGCCTTGGCGGTTATGGATATCAAATCCTTCCGTCCATGAAGACGATTTACGACACTTACCATCCCCGCGGTGTGGAGTTCGTCACCTTGGCCTTCAGTTTCGGTGTGCAAGGATGGCGGGAGGAAGTAAAGCAGCGCGGGCTGACATGGCCGCAATTGATGCTCAACCCAGACACCAACCCCCGAGACGCACTTGCCGCATACGGAATACGTTCCTATCCTGAACTGATCGTCATTGATGCAAAAGGAACTATCGTGGCTTGCCCTCGTAATTTGGAAGAGCTCGAATCGGTTTTAAAAGAGTTGAGATAATCGCGAATTATATTGAAACTAATGACAGATTTTGATTCAACCCGGGAATCGGCATGGGGCGCAGTGATGCGTCCTGTGCCGTTTGCGAGATTATGAAAGTTTAACGCCCCGCAGCGTCATATTTCCGCAATTACGGCGTATATATAATAAAAAGGTAAAGACATTAATGAATATGAACAAGAAAAACATTATCACCATCCTGCTCGCCCTCGTTGCAATGGCGGGGCAGGCACAGACCAAAAAGACTGCTATAGTCAAAGGTTATTCACCCGCGTTAGAAGACAGCACGGTAGTAAACATTTATGTCGACAATGTGAGTGTGGCATCAGATACCGTCTTCGGTGGACGCTTCATGCTTACTGTTCCAGTGGAGAAACTCACTGAAAGTTCTTTGTTTCTTATGGGTAAAGGCTGTCCCAACTACTTGTCAACGCTCTTTCTAAGTCCTGGTATTACTGTAAGCCTGACGGGTACGGACTGCCTCCATCCTTTATGGAAAGTGGATAGCCCGGTGCCAGAGCAACAGACTATCAACAGGATTATGGAACATAACAGCGATGCCATCAGAGAATACCTGCTAATTGATTCGGATGACGCTTCCTGGAACAAGATGCTGCCTGTCCACATGAAAATCCTCAAACAGACAATGGACATTCTGCCGTCGTTGCCCGTAGATGCCGCATCGCTGACTAAGTTGGAGGGAGTAGCACGTATGGCAAAGAACATAAACGATTTCCCCTATATGCAACAACTCAAAGAGTTGGAAGCATCCACCGCCGCCCGTGCTCCGAAGGGATTTGAGAAGGAACTGGCAATGATACATGCATTCGTCTATCCTGCACATGTTCAGCAGGTGGGGGAAGAGTTTGTTGATGCCGAACTCTTCGATATGCAAGGCAACACACATCGTCTTTCAGAGGTCTTCACGGATGACCGCTATGTACTGCTCGACTTCTGGAGCCTTGGCTGTGGCCCATGCCGCATGGCAGAGCCGGAAATGCGAGAGGTTTATGTATGGATGAAAGACAGGCTGGAAATCATTGGCATCAATCAAGACAACACCTCAGCATGGAAAGAGAACGACTGGAGCAAAAAGATTATATGGAAGAACTGGAGCGACGGAAAGATGGGCAAGGGAGGCGTTGAAAGCCACTATTGCGACCAAGACGCCATACCATACTATGTACTCCTGTCGCCTGACGGTCGTATCCTTTGGAAGAATGTAGGTTACGGCATAGGCTGGTTCTTAGGAATGGTCGAGGCCATCAGTGGTCCCAAGCAGGACAACAGCGCCAACCTGTCATTGGCAGTCCGCCATATCGATGTCAGTTCTGAAAGTACGACCGTTGCTTTCCGCTACTATGGGAAGAAAGACTACTGGTTCCGCATTGTCGGTGATTCCTACCTTGCTGCTGATGGCAAGAAATACAAGGTGACAACTGCCGACGGTATCAAGCTTGATGAGAACAGTTATCCTCAGGTGAAAGCATCCTCAGCTACGGAGGGCATTATGGGAGATATGTACTACAGCAACTTCACGCTCACTTTCGAACCGTTCGACACCATCCCCGAAACCTTCGACTTCAAGGAAGGCGACGGCGAGGGTGCCTTCGTCATCCGCAATATTTCTGTTAAATAAGCCGGTTATGAACAAGAAAACCATCATCACCATCTTGTTTGCCCTTGTCGCAGTGGCGGGGCAGGGGCAAGAAATCAAAAAAGTAGCAGCCACGCCCGAAGACTTCATGGAGCACATGGCATTGTGCGGCTACGAGGTTTTTACCTTTGACATTTCCTCTCTGCGCGACTCCGTGTCGGGCTTCACCATCGTCATCCGCGAGTATAACCAGCAGGGGATGATTGACGAGAAGAAACTCTACGGCTTCAGGACAAAGACCATGATTTCTGACTTCAACGAGAAAGACCAACAGGAAATCTATGCAGAGAACGATGCTGACGACATGGAGCGCGGCATCTATCGCCTGGCCAAGACCCTCGCTGTTGGTTTCTCACCCGTTCAGTCGGACTCCATCGAGACCATCACCCTGCGTTCTTCTCGCTGTGATGCCTCGCCATGGAAACTGACGCTGAAGCCTATTCCCGGAGCACCCCAAACCGTTTACCGCTATCAGAAAGCGCCATACCAGCCCACTTCGTTCTCCCTTGACACCTTCATCCCCCTTGTCTTTTACGGCTCTTTCTGGTGGGACGAGCAATCAAAAGGATGGCGTTTCTGTGGAGAGACCGAACTGACTGAAGAGAAAGCCAAGACCAGCGACTACTTCAAATTCTGCCCACACTATTATATCATTGGCGCAGTATTCCATAAATAAAACGAAACAAATATGAAGCAAACCATCATCACCATCCTGCTCGCCTTCGTCGCAATGGCAGGGCAGGCAAAGACATTCAAGACCATCAAGAACCCCGTGGCAATGGCCTGCGTAAATGTGTCGAACGGCGAACTGAAAGCCCGTGAGGTTATATTCAGGGATACAGCAACCACAGTACATTTCACAATGGAGTACTCCAAGGGACAGAGTTTCCAATTTGTCTCATCATCCTATCTCATGGACGAGGACGGCAACCGCTACCCGTTGCGCTCTGCCGAGGGACTGAAACTCAACACATGGGTGCAGTCACCAGAGAGTGGAATCACCGAGTTTACCATGCATTTCGCACCTTTGCCGAAGAAGATGCAGATATTCGACTTCATCGAGGGCGACGGAACCAGAGCATTCAAACTGTTAGGCATCCACGATAAGAAGGCAAAACTGAAAGTACCTACGATGCAGGAATTGACTGAGGCAAATCCGTGGACAGTACCCGAGGACTGGTTCAAGACCGACACCATCACCGTAAAAGGCCGCATCGAGGGCTACGACGCC
>CALEMB010000026.1 GCA_937902805.1 uncultured Bacteroidales bacterium | reverse complement strand
GCCGATGCCGAAGCCCGCCGAGCTGTCGCTGAAAGCGGGGCAGAAAATCGGCACGCCGCATTCGTAGCAGGTCTGGATGAGGCTTTCCTTCTTCACGCCGTGACCGTTGGCCAGCCATTTGCCGACCTCATAGAGGAACTCGCGGCTGCTGTAGGGACGGCACTCCAAAGTGTCGGCCACGTCGCAGGTGGCTTGGTCGCAGGCCTGTAGTTCTTCCTCGTCGATGAAGGTGTCGTAGATACGGTCGATATAGAGTTCACGCAGCTTGGTGTCGGGGATGACGTTTTCCTTCGTGCCGATGTAGTGCTTGTAGCCCAAAGCCTCGAAGAGGTCCATATCGATGATGCTGGCACCCGTGCTGACGACGGCGTCAACCATCTTGTTTTTGACCATCTCCACATACACCTGCATGCAGCCGGCGGCCGAGGTGGAACCGGCGATGGTGAGGATGTTGGTGCAGTCCTTCTCTGCGATCATCTGGCAGAGGATGTCGGCGGCGCGGGCGGTGTCGCGCGAGGTGAACGACATCTTGCGCATGGCGTTGATGAGTTCGGTTGAATCATACTTCTTGATGTCGATATGTTCGACAACGTCTTTCAAAAGGTCTTTTTTCTCCATTGTATTTCAGATTTAAGATTTATAATTCAAAATAGCTTACTTTTTCCTCACCACTTTTTTCTTGGGGGCGTTTTTCGGGTCTTCCACAATGGCCATGCATTGTTCGTAGGTGAGCTTGGCCGGGTCGATGGACTTCGCAATTTTGTAGTTGCTCTTTTGGTAGCTGATGTAAGGCCCGAAGCGACCATTCAACACCTTTAGCTCGGGGTCTTGGTCGAAGGTAAGGATGATGTTGTCCAGGTCTTTTTGTCGCTTCTCATTGATGATTTCGATGGCGCGGTCGATTTCCACCAAGGCGGGGTTGTCGGTCTTGGCGAGGCTATAGAACTTGCTGTCGTGACGGATGTATGGTCCGAAACGACCTACGGCAACAACGACTTCTTTGCCCTCGTATTCGCCGAGGATGCGTGGGAAGTCGAACAGTTTCAGCACTTCTTCCAAGGTGACGGTCTCGATGCTCATGTCTTTCTTCAAGCCGGCAAAACGAGGCTTTTCTTCCGATTCGGTGTCACCAATCTGCGCGACGGGACCGAAACGTCCCACCTTCACATACACATTCTTGCCCGTGGCAGGGTCAACACCGAGCAGTTTCTCGCCGCTGAACTTGCCTGAGTTTTCAGTGGTGGAGACGACTTGATTGTGGAAACCTTGGTAGAAATCACGAATCATGGCGTTCCACTCACGTTGGCCTTCTTCGATTTGGTCAAATTCCTTCTCCACGTTGGCAGTGAAGTTGTAGTCGATGATGCTCTCAAAGTATTGCAGCAGGAACTTGTTGACCAGCACGCCGATGTCGGTAGGCATAAGTTTGCCTTTCTCGGTGCCGATGGTTTCCTTGCCTTTCTTCTCGGAAATCTTGTTGTTTTTCAGAGTGATGATTTGGAACTCCTGAGGCGTGCCTTTCACGTCGCCCTTGGTGACATACTCGCGCTTTTGGATGGTGGAGATGGTGGGAGCGTAGGTTGAAGGACGGCCGATGCCCAGTTCTTCCATCTTCTTGACGAGGCTGGCCTCGTTGTAGCGGAACGGCGGGCGCGTGTAGCGTTGCTGGGCTTCCATCTTGTCCATTTCGAGGGGTGTGCCCACTTCGATGGGCGGCAGGATGGTGGCATCTTCTTCCGTCGCGTCGTCGTAGCTTTCACGATAGACTTTGAGGAATCCGTCGAAGAGTATGGCTTCGCCTGTGGCCACAAACTGTTTTTTGTTGGTCGACACGCCGATATTGACATTGGTGCGTTCCATCTGGGCATCCGCCATCTGTGAGGCGATGGTGCGTTTCCAAATCAGTTCATAAAGGCGGCGTTCGTCAGCACTGCCTTTGATGGAGGGTTGGTCGAGATAGGTCGGGCGGATGGCTTCGTGAGCCTCTTGTGCGCCCTTTGCCTTGGTGTGGTATTGGCGGGTCTTCACATATTCCGCGCCATAGTTTTTCTCGATTTCCTTCTTGGCCATGCTCAAAGCGAGACTCGACAGGTTGACGGAGTCGGTACGCATGTAGGTAATCTTACCTGATTCGTATAGCTGCTGGGCGATGCGCATGGTGTTGGCGACGGAGAAGCCCAACTTGCGGGCGGCCTCCTGTTGCAAGGTCGAAGTGGTGAATGGCGGTGCGGGGTAGCGCACGGTGGGTTTCTTCTCGATGCTATCGACCTTATAGGTGGCATTGATGCACGATTCCAAGAAATTCTTGGTTTCTTGTTCATTTTCGAAACGGTGCGGAAGCTCGGCGAAAAGGTTGTACTCCTGTCCGTCCTTGGAGAAGATAAACTGTGCCGTAACACGATAGGCGCTACCTTGCACGAAGTTCTTGATTTCTTCCTCGCGTTCGACGATGAGGCGCACAGCCACGCTCTGCACACGACCTGCTGAAAGGGCGGGTTTCACTTTCTTCCAAAGCAGCGGCGACAGCTCGTAACCTACCAAGCGGTCGAGCACACGACGGGCCTGCTGTGCGTTGACGAGACCCATGTTGATATCGCGCGGGTTCTCGATGGCGTTGGTGATGGCCGATTTGGTGATTTCGTGGAAGACGATACGTTTGGTGTCTTTCTTCTTCAGGTCGAGCACTTCGTAGAGATGCCACGAGATGGATTCTCCCTCGCGGTCCTCATCGGACGCCAACCACACCGTGTCGGCCGCTTTCGACAGTTTGCGCAATTCGGCGACAAGGTTTTTCTTGTCGTCGGGGATTTCGTATTCGGGTTCAAAATTATTCTCAATGTCGACGCTTAAAGTGTTCTTGTTCAAGTCGCGCACATGGCCCTGACTTGCTTTCACCGTATATTCTTTTCCCAAAAAGCCTTCAATGGTCTTGGCCTTGGTCGGTGACTCCACGATAACTAAATTCTTTGCCATATAGTCTCTTTTTTACGCTAAGGGCGCTCCTGCAACCCTCGATTTTTAACTTCGTTGAAATGTTTACATTGATTACATCGAATCTTCGATTTCGGCGTAGCCGATGCACAGCATTTCGCGTGCAAAATTAGTGGAATAAAAGTTGATAAAGGAAACTTTTTTGGAAATATTTTCTTATTTTATTGGATTTCAGAATTATATATTTGACTATGGCAGATGGCTAATGGCCTATGGCAGCTTTCCTCCAGAGCGTCATTGCGGACTTGATCCGCAATCTCCTACATGGGATTGGCTGCCATAAGCCATAGGCCATAGTCGGCCATAGTCAAAAAATCACTACTTTTGTACCATGAAAGAATTGCTACAATACGCCATTGATGCGGCACTGAAAGCGGGCAAGGCCATCATGGAGGTTTATGCCCAGCCTTTTGAGGTTTATACCAAGGACGACGATTCGCCTGTCACCCAAGCTGATCTTCGCGCCAGCAATATCATCAAGGAAGTCTTGAAACCCACGGGTTTGCCTTTTGTCAGCGAGGAAGACCTGCCGCCTGACCGTTCGCAATACAAGCGTTATTGGCTCGTTGACCCCTTGGACGGCACCGTTGAATTTGTGAACCGCAACGGCGAATTTACCGTCAACATCGCACTAATCGACGACAAACAACCTGTTCTGGGCGTGATATATGCGCCAGTGATGGATAGAATGTGGAATGCAGAATTCGGAATGCGGAATTATGAATGCGGAATAGCGCAAGGCGACGCTGGGCTTCGCCCCTATTCAGCATTCAGCATTCCGCATTCCGAATTTCCTCGTCCATTCACAGTATTGGTCAGCCGTTCCCACCGCACGCCCGAGGTGGACGCATATATTAATAAGGTATTGCGTCCCGCCCACCCCGACCTGGTCATTGACACGCAGGGCAGCAGCCTGAAATTTGCCCGTCTGGCCGAAGGCAGTGCCGATGTCTATGTTTGCTACAGCAAGACCAAGGAATGGGACACCGCCGCCGCCGACGCCATCCTTCGCGCCGCTGGCGGCAAGGTGCTCCGTATCAGTGACGGGTTGCCTTTGGAATACAGCAAGAAAGACTATCCTAATCCCCCGTTTGTGGCGTTTGCCCCTGCTTCCATTCTGATGGTGTAACACCGCAAATGGCCTTGAAACTGCGCAGGAATGTTTTCTCGTTGTTGAAGCCCGATTTTTCCGCAACTTTCGACATACGCATCGCGGGGTCTTTACGCATCAGCTCCTGGGCGTAACGGATTCGGTAGCTTGTGATAAACTCCGCATAGGTGGTGTGCAGCTCCCCGTTCAGGCAAGCCGAAAGATAGGAGGTGTTGGTACTCAACTCTGCTGCCACATCGGCGCTCCGCAAGTTCTTGTTCCTGAAGAGTTGTTTCTCCTCCATCACGGCCTTGAGCCTGTCGCCCAAATCGGATCCACTCGGTGGGACAATGTCCTCTGATGCGACAGGGAGGTCTACTTGTGGGCGTTTTCTCTTTCGCATCATGATGACCAACAACAGGCCTATCATCGCCAAACCAATACCCACAATCAATAGGATGGAGTAGTTATGCGGCACCCCTTTGGGATAAAAGGCAAACACAGCGGCACTGCTGTCGTAGTTGCTGTGATTCATTCCGCCCACGGTGATGAAGCTGCCGTCGGGAAGCAGCAACTCGTAGGGACAATCTGGAAGATCTTCCATGGGCTGGGAGTAATACATGGAAAGTTTCGCTTGGCCACCATGTAAGGCGGGTTGATAGGCTATCTCAGCCAGATAAACATGGTTTTGTTCATCCAAACCCATCAACCATGCTGTTTCCGTTTCGGGAACGGTCCAAAAAGACCCCGTGTATCTGATGGCACCCCAAGGTCCTTCCATAGGTAAGGGCTGTTTCATGGGTAGTAACGAGAATCCGCTGCTGTTGACCAGCAAGGGCGCGCATTGCTTTCTGTCGTTGACGGCAAGGATCAGAAAAGCGTTTTCTGCTACTTGGCAGGCATTGGCCTGAACATTGCGGTCCAAAAGGGACTGCGGATGCCATTTGTCCAGCAAAGCCACCCTAAAAGGCTCGCCTTTGAGTTGATCAACGATATTCTCGGTAGCACTGCAGTAACTATTATATGTGGCTCCAATAATCCAGGCATTGTCGTTCCCCATGGGCAGTATAAAAGGATAGCTGCGTTTGTCAGAGGTGGTGTCGGTCCATAAAATGTTGCTGTTGTAGATTTCAGTGAGGTCGGTAGCGTACCAATTGCCGCTGATGACAATATCACCGTTCTCCAACTCCAAAGCGCTGGCATGTGCCCTTTTTTCTTCCATAATGGGAGCAGGCGCAAAGCTGTGCGTTTTAGGATGGTAACGCTCCACACCCCAAGTTTGACCTATGCCGAAGTTGCTTTCATAGCCGCCACCTACCAAAACATCACCGTTTTTCAACACAAGGGCGAAGGGCGTGTCGTGTGGATAGAGGGTAGGAAGAATGTGCCACCGTCCACCCGAGAAATATTCTGCTGTAGCAGTGGATACAAATCCTGTGGTGTGACCACCTACCACCAAAACATGGTCGTCGGCCCAAACCAGCGCATGACCGTTGCGAGGCGTGTTCAGGTCGGGGAGGCGTTTGGCTTCCATCGGGATAAACGAGAGGTCGCCTTGTTGTAGCACCTCAGGCGCTTGCTGACACGATAGCATGAGCAGCAACATGCAAACCGAAAAAAACAGGTGTTTCATGCGACAAAAATAGGTGTTTTCCCTCTTCCATGGCTTGTTTTTGGAATTTGTCACCTGATTTTTATAATTTGTCACCATTTTTTATAATTTGTCACCAAGATTTTTAGAATTTGTCACCATGCCGATAGGGATGGTTGGCGGAGTTTTCCGTAATTTTGCGCAAATTTTATGGATATGAAAAACAGAAAGAAAACATGGAAAGTTTTTGGGCTTTCGCTGGGCTTGGCTTTGGTCCTGCTGTCGACGAATGCGAATGCCCAGTATGAAGGCAACCGAGGCATGTTCGGCAAGGGCGAAAGTGTCGACGCCAGCCCTTCGCGCGGCTTGATGGATCATCGAGGCTCATCGGGCTACAGCATCACCAACCAAGCCTACGGCTCAGACCAAAACGGCTTTGGTATCACCAACCAGACATACGGGCACGACGCACCCTTGGGCAGCGGACTGCTGATTATGGCGGCGGCAGGAGCCTGCTATGCCGGAATGAAACGGAACAAGAAACAAACAAAAAAGGTAAAACAATGAGAAAATACAGTATGATTATGATGGCATTCGCGCTGCTTTTGGGCATGACGCAATGCAAAAAGGAAATCACGAACGCGAACAACGACAACACGGAAAGCCTGAGCATCACCCTGAAAGTGGACAACGGCGACAAGGGCGACCGCTTCAACCTCTTTCCATCGACGGGGGCGGTTGTCTTTACCGATGGCGATTCCATTTTTGTGGGCAACAACGGAAAGTATGTGGGCACGTTGAAATTCAGTGAAGGCCTCTTCCAAGGCACCATCTCGGGCGACCTCTCCACCGGCGACAAACTGCATTTCTACTTCGTGGGAAACAAACCCACCTCGACCGCGCCTGTCGCAGGCACCACCACAAGCTGCACCGTCGACATCAGCGACCAGACGGACTATTTACCCGTCATTTCGTATGCGCCCTCCACGGTGAACTACTCGCCCAGCACCACGTTCTACACCGCCCAACTGCTCAACAAGAGTGCCTTGGTGAAGTTCGTGCCTCAGGTGGCAACTAGCCTGCCTATCACTGTTTTGGGCTTGAACAACGAGGTGCAGATTGATTTTGAACACAACACACTTGCACCTTCCGGCACCACGGGCGGCATTACCTTGTATTCAGTGAGCGACACCGAAAAGTGGGCCATTCTGCTTGCACAAGACGCTGTCCCCACTGCAAAGGTGACGATTAGTGGTTATGCTTCAACTGTTTCGCTGCCGACTATCACTAATAATATGTATTACAACTCGGGTTTAACCATTTCGATGACGGCTACAATACCTGATGGAGCCATTGATGGTAAATTTACCATCAGTTCTAATGGTGACCAAGTGTATTTCTCGAAAGGCAATTTGCAGTACAAATACGGCACAGGCTGGCGCTTTGCTGAACACCAGTACGATTATATAAGTACATGGAACACCTTGGACTGGGTTAATCATTTTGGCTGGGGCACATGGGGTGAAGGAAAGAATCCACTAAATACATCAACATACAACAATGATTACTTGTGGAGTAGTGATTTTTGTGGAACCCTTACCAATGCCAGCAGCACAGGTTGGCGTACCATGACTTACACAGAGTGGAGCTACGTCTTCAACACCCGTGAAGGTGCTGCCTCCAAGAAGGGACACGGCAACGTGAACGGCGTGAACGGCATGATCCTGCTTCCTGACGACTGGACTCTGCCCGAGGGGCTGAGCTTCACCTCCGGCAACAGCAGCTGGGCCAATGTCTACAATGTCGAGCAATGGGCACAGATGGAGGCCAATGGTGCCGTCTTCTTGCCTGCCGCTGGCTACCGCCGCTATGGGACGTCGTTCGAATATGTGGGCAGCTACGGCAACTACTGGTCGAGTTCGTACTACAGTAGCGACAACGCCTACTTCGTGTACTTCTACAGTGGCGACCTCTATCCGCAGAACAACTACTACCGCTACAACGGATCTACTGTGCGCTTGGTTCGCAATGTACAATAATCATCGTCATTCCCCGTTTCGGGAATAGAATTAGCGGGGCTGCGCTTGGGCGCGGCTCCGCTTGTGGTTATGTGGTTTGTTTTGTTGTTTTTCTGGTCATAATGGTGTGTTTTCGGGAAAATGAGTATTTTTGCAGTCAGAAACATTCAAAATAAACACATGGACGCATCTGCAAGAACGATTGAAAACGACAAAACCCATTTTGCTGTTTTGGCTATTGGTGCTACCGCAAAAGATATGCGCATCAGCACACAGGAGTTATATAATCGTTTGAATAGGTTGGGGCTCGTGAAATCTCTTTTGTTCGACTGTTATGATACGCTTCATGCCGAGAGCATTGCAGGCGTGGTCTGGAATGTTGAGGAAGCATTGAGAAATTGGGAAAAGGAAGGAGGAATCAACTGATGATACTTTTTCATGGCTCAAATGTCGTTGTGGACAGTCCCTTGGTGAACATCGGGCGTAAAGAGTTGGATTTTGGTCCTGGGTTTTATCTCACGAAAATTAGGGAACAGGCGGAGCGATGGGCTCACAGAGTTTGTGTGGTTAGAAGGTCGAGCACGCCTTTGTTGAGTAGGTATGTCTTTGATGATGTTGCTTTACCGAACACCATCAAACGTTTGTCCTTGCCTTATTATAACAAGGAATGGTTAGATTTCATTGTTGCCAGTCGTCGAGGTGAGGCTCCGTGGAGAGATTATGACATCGTTGAAGGCGGCGTTGCCAACGACCAAGTGATTGACACGGTAGAGGATTATTTTTCAGGTAGAATTACAGCGGAGCAAGCCATTGGGCAGTTGCAATTTGCCCAACCGACACATCAAATCTGCATTAGTAACCAAGACATTGTGGATCGTTTTCTGCATTTTGAGGGTTATGAACCTCTAAAATAAGCATCTATGAGAGATCAGGTTTTTTGGAGAAAAACAGCACGAATCATCGGCATTCTGGCCGACAGATTGAATATCTCGCAAGAGCGAGCCATGGATTTGGTTTATAATTCAGACACTTATGCTTTGTTCACAAACCCCGACAGCGGCTTGTATCTGATGAGCGATGCCTTTATTGTTGAGGATTTGATTAGGGAAATGCAGGATAAAAAATGAGTTCCGTCTGCCTTGTTTGCAATGCGAATTAATCATCGTCTCCCAAGTTGTTGCTCAATTTCCTTAAAAAGTTCCTCGCCTTCAAGGTTTCTGGCGACAATCACACCATCCTTAATCAAGACGTTCTGCGGGATGAAGGAGATGGCGTACAAGGCGCCAGCGGCATTGCCCCAACCTTGCAGGTCGGAGACTTGCGTCCAAGTCAGGCCGTCCTTTTCGACGGCAGCAAGCCAGGCATCCTTGTTGGTGTCGAACGAAACGCCAAGCACATCAAAACCTTGCTCATGGAACTTCTGATAAGCCGCCACCACATCGGGATTGGCCTTGCGGCAGTCGGGGCACCATGAAGCCCAGAAGTCGACTAATAAAAGTTTGCCTTGGGCAAGTTCAGAAAGCGTCACAGGGTTGCCGTCGGGGTCGTTTTGGGTGAAGTCGATGATGGGCTGACCAGCTTGCACGCGTTCTTGCTTCTCCACATACTCCTCAGCCAAAGTCAGGTTCTTGTTGGTCAAGGTGCTGTCAGCGGCATAGATGTTGTCGAGCATGGTGCGCAGCTCACAGGGACCGAAGGCCCACTTGTAGCGGTACATCACATAATGTGCCACGGGATCAGTGGGGTTATCCCAAACGAAGTCGAAGCAGTGCATCTTCAGAATTTCCTCGGCATCTTCTTGGCTCATCGTGCTGTCGGCTTCCAGCTTGGCCTCAAGTTCGTTGTAGCTCTCGGTGAAGGCATTCAGACGGTCTTGCGACGCGGAGCCTTTCACCAAGATAAGGTTGGGATTCTGCGCGTCGCCTTCGAGGGTCACATCCACGTTGTCGGTGAAGAAGGAGAAGGGACGGCGCCAGCCTTTCAGCATGATGCCGTACATCTCGTTGTCCTCGCACACGGGCGTCTTAAACACGGCGTCCCAATTGGCAATCACCGCCGAATCGAGCACCTGTCCGTCCTTTTGCAGGTAGACGGTCTCTCCGTCGGCATTGGCGAGGTTCACATTGATGTTGAAGGTCTCGGTCTTGGGCGTGCAGGCGAAGAGCCCCAGTGCAAGAGCACACAATAGAATGAGTTTTGTTTTCATAGCAGGAGATATTAATTCAGAATGCGGAATGCGGAATGCTGAATGACCTACCGGGGTCCTTAATTCCGCATTCCGCATTCAACATTCCGCATTATTTCAATAGTTCAGTCAGTTTTGCCGTGAGATCCTCACCTCTCAGGCCTTTGGCCACCATGTTACCGTCTTGGTCGAAGAGGAAGTTAGCGGGGATGTAATAAATCATATAGTCTTCACTGACCTTGTTTTCCGCATCGCGCACATGTGTCCAAGGCAGTTGGTCTTCTTCGACGGCTTGCAGCCAAGCGGCTTCGTCTTGGTCGACGCTGATACCGACGACATCGAAGCCGAGTTCATGGAACTGCTCGTAGGCGGCTTTCACGACAGGGTTCTCGCGGCGGCAGGGACCACACCATGATGCCCAGAAGTCAACCAGCGTGAGCTTGTTTTGGGCAATGATCTCGGACAGGACAAGTTCCGTATTGTCCTTGGTCATCAGCGTGAAGTCAATGAAGGGTTGTCCCACTTCGAGGTGCTCCAGCTTGGTGATGTAGTTGTTGAGGTCGTCCTTGTAGATGGACTCGGTGGTGAAGGTGCCCACCAATTCTTTCAGTTGGTCGAGCGGGTAGTCTTGCTTCACATCGTCGAGGATGTAATGGGTGACGAAGCTCTCTGGGTGAGCCTTGATATAATCGTCGCGGAAGCTGTCTTGTTGCTCCATCAGCGCGGTGCCAACTTTGTTGAGCGAGTCCATCATAATGGAGTCGTTGTTGGTGAAGGCCTCGTTCATGACGGCATAAAGCTCACTGATTTGCGATTCAAACGCTTCGAGTTGGTCGCTGTAGGCATTCAATTCGGCTTGGGTCTCCGAAGCCATGAGTTCCGCATCTTTCAGGTTGTTGATGTCGCCCACAAAAGCAACATCCTTGTTGTCGGCAAAGAACGGTATATAACCACGTTTACCTTTAATTTTCAGGGCGTAAAGGATTTGCGGGTTGTCCTTGGGGGCCGTCAACGTGGCCATCTCATTGGCGATGACTGCCGAGTCGATGGTGACAGGTGCGTTGTCGACGTACTTTTGCAGATACACGGTCTGGTCATTGCCGTTTTTCAGGCTGACATTGACCTTGAAGTCGTTTCCTTTTTGGTTGCAGGCACTCAAGCCTAAAGCGAGTGCGAAAAAGAATAGAAGTTGTTTTTTCATTGTAAATCAAATATTTATTGTTATTCTCTTTTCTTTTCCGATTTGAAGATAAACAGGATCATCATGATGAGGAAGAGGGATACGGGCACGCTCAATAGGATGCGCAGCAGCACTTGCCCCATAAGCCTGAAGCTGAACGACTCAAGGAAAAACAGCGCAAAGTGATGAACGAACACCATAAAAAGAGTATACCTGAAAAACCAAATGCCGTCCAGCTGTCCTAGGTTAGGCTCTTGGATGTTTTCAAACTTTTGGTTGCCCGATATGAGCTGGATGATGGAAGGCCGACAGAACGCCATCAAGGTGGTGGCTCCGGCATGAAGCCCTGGCGTTCCCGTGAACAAGTCGACGGTCAAACCCAACACAAAGCCCAATACCAGCAGTTGCCATTTCGGTGTGTTGAACGGCAACAACATGACGAAAATCAGGTAAATATAGGGATGGACATAGCCGCCTAGACGGATATGGTTGATGACCAGCACCTGGAAGAGCACGAGTACCACGAAACGGATGATTTGTAAAACGGTCTTGTTCATGTCATTGGAATTTGGCTTTGAGGGAATCGAGTTCGGGTTTGTGCAAATCCTTGATGACATAGACATGCCTCAGGGTGGAGAAGTCGGTGGCAAACCGGATTTTCGCCTTGCTCAGTGCATCGACAGCGGTGGGGTAGAACTCTTCCACCGTACCCACCATCAGGTCTTCGGGGAAGATGAAAGAGTGGGAGCTGGTCACGACGGTGTCGCCTTTTTGCAGGACGATATGCGTCGGGATGTCTTCCACCATGCCGTAGCGGTAGTTGTTGGTCTCCCATTTCAGACCGGCAATTTCCTGGTTGTTCTTGAAGCGCACGCCCACGACAGACTTGCTGTGCAGCAGGCTCATGATGGAGGCGTAATGGCGGCTTACGTCGGTCACCACGCCCACGATGCCGTCCGTCGACATGACGCTCATCTCGCGTTGGATGCCGTCGACGGTACCTTTATTAATAATAATATAGTTGTTGGCTTGGTTGGTGCTGTTGTTGACAACCTGGGCGGGAATATATTCGTATAAAGTATCGCCTTCGTTCACGTTGAAAATGCTGGCGGTGGTATCGTATACGATGGACAGCTGTCGCCTGAGCATGGCATTCTCCTCAGCCAGTTGTTTGTTGGCGCTGTTGAGGCGGAAATAATTGCCCACCTCGCTGCTCCACTCGTAGATTTGCCCCACCACAGCGTTGGAGGTGTTCACCAAACGGTTGCGATGGAAGTTCTGGCTACGGGCAAGCAGCAAAATGGAAATCACCTCGAGCAATATGAACAGAATGACGAAGTGATGTTTCAGTATGAAACGCTGAAGGTTATACATATCGTTTTAATTCGGAATGCTGAATGCGGAATTCGGAATAAAGGGCGAAGCCCAACGTCGCATTGCGATATTCCGCATTCCGCATTCATAATTCCGCATTTATTTAATCAGGAATGTGAAGCGGTCGAAGTTCTTCAGGGCGATGCCAGTGCCACGGGCGACGGCGCGCAACGGGTCCTCGGCCACGTGGATTGGCAGCTTGGTCTTGGCGTTGAGACGCTTATCGAGGCCACGCAGCAAGGCACCACCACCGGTGAGGTAGATACCCGTGCGGTAGATATCAGCCGACAGTTCGGGTGGCGTCTGCTCCAAGGCGTTCAGCACAGCGGTCTCAATCTTCATGATGCTCTTGTCGAGGCAGTGGGCGATTTCGGCATAGTTGACGCGGATTTCCTTCGGGATACCCGTCAGCATGTCGCGGCCTTGCACGGCATAATCATCGGGCGGATTGTCGAGTTGCGGGATGGCGGCACCGACTTCAATCTTGATGCGTTCAGCAGTGCGCTCACCCACGATGATGTTGTGCTGCTTGCGCATGTACTCTTCGATGTCGGAGGTGAAGTCGTCACCAGCGATACGGATGGACTTGTTGTTGACGATGCCACCGAGGGCGATAACGGCGATTTCGGAGGTACCACCACCGATGTCGATAATCATGTTGCCCGTCGGCTCAAGCACGTCGATGCCGATACCGATGGCAGCAGCCATAGGCTCGTGGATCAGACGTACCTCCTTGGCACCAGCCTGTTCGGCCGAGTCCTTCACGGCGCGCTCTTCTACTTCGGTGATACCCGAAGGGATACAGATGACCATCTTCAGGCTGGGTGGAAACAACGTGTTCTTAAAGTTAATCATCTTAATCATCTCACGCATCATGTACTCAGCGGCCTGGAAGTCGGCGATGACGCCGTCGCGCAACGGGCGGATGGTCTTGATGTTTTCGTGGGTCTTCCCGTGCATCATCATGGCACGCTTGCCGACGGCGATGATTTTCTTCGTGTCGCGTTGCATGGCCACGATGGAGGGCTCATCAACGACTACCTTGTCGTTGTATATGATGATTGTATTGGCTGTACCCAAGTCAATAGCGATTTCCTTATTCAAAAATGATAACACTCCCATGTCCTTTATTGTTTAATCGTTGTTTGTTTAATCGTTTAATTGTTTGTCTTTCTTGACTTCGGGACAAAAGGTCCCTGAGCTTGTCGAAAGGCCGTCTCGCCGTCTCGCGTCTTTTAATGTCTAAAATGTCTAAAACCTGTAAACACCATACCGATGCCGTTTTCATTGCAGCAGTCGATGGATTCTTGGTCGCGCACCGAGCCGCCAGGCTGCACAATGGCGGTGATGCCCGCCTCATGCGCCAGTTCCACGCAGTCCTTGAAGGGGAAGAAGGCATCTGAAGCCAAGACGGCACCGTTCAAGTCAAAGTCAAACGAATGGGCCTTTTCGATGGCTTGGCGCAAGGCATCCACACGCGAGGTCTGCCCGATGCCCGAGGCAAAGAGTTGCTTGCCTTTGGCGAGGACGATGGCGTTGCTGCGGCTGTGCTTCACAATCTTGTTGGCGAAAATCATGTCTTCCACTTCGTCGGCAGTGGGGGCCTTTTCGGTGATGACCTTGAAGTCGTCAGCCATCTCGGTGTGAAGGTCACGGTCTTGCACGAGGTAGCCGTTCAAGGCGGTCTTCACGGTCTGGGGCCTATATTGGTCGGCCTTCAAGCGCAGCACCACGCGGTTCTTCTTTGAGAAGAGCAGGTCGAGCACGCCATCGGCATAGCCGGGAGCCACAATGACTTCGATGAAGAGCTTGTTGATTTCCTCAGCGGCAGTCAAGTCAATGGGGCGGTTGCATACCAGCACGCCACCGAAAGCCGAGACGGGGTCGCCAGCCAAAGCCGCAAGGTAAGCCTCCTTGACGGTCGGGCGGCAGGCGATGCCGCAGGGGTTGTTGTGCTTGAGGATGGCGAAGGTAGGCTCATCAAATTCACGGATGAGGTTGAGGCCTGCGTCGAGGTCGAGCAGGTTGTTGTACGACAACTCCTTGCCGTGCAGCTTCTCAAACATTGCATCCAAGTCGCCATAGAAAGTGCCTTTCTGGTGCGGGTTCTCACCATAGCGCAAGGTGGTGCCTTCCTCTTCGGTGATGCGCAGCGGCTTGCTGTCGTCGTCTTTTGTGAACCAGTTCATGATGGCGCTGTCGTAGTGCGAGCTCACGCCAAAGGCGTAGGCGGCAAAACGACGACGGTCGTCAATGGAGGTCTCGCCGTGCTGGTCCTTCAGCAGCTGGATAAGTTCTCCGTAGTATTTCTGCGAAGGCACGATGAGTACATCGTTGAAATTCTTTGCGCCAGCGCGGATGAGCGAGATGCCACCGATGTCGATTTTCTCGATGATGGCAGCGGCATCTTCGGTCTTGGCCACCGTCTCCTCAAAGGGATAAAGGTCGACAATGACGAGGTCGAAAGGCGGAATGTCATACTCCTGCATCTCCTTTTGGTCCGACTCAAGCTGGGTGCGACCCAAAATGCCACCAAATACCTTGGGGTGCAAGGTCTTCACGCGACCGCCCAAGATGGACGGATAGCCCGTGAGCGACTCGACGGTCTTCACCGAAGGGTCCAGTGGTTTTATGAAATCGTAGGTGCC
Organism: uncultured Bacteroidales bacterium; assembly: GCA_937902805.1. Taxonomy (GTDB): domain Bacteria; phylum Bacteroidota; class Bacteroidia; order Bacteroidales; family F082; genus Limimorpha. Next base: position 26,679 of record CALEMB010000026.1, on the reverse strand, counting down.
TCCAGTGGAGTATATCTGCACGCCATTTTGTTTCAACAAGTCGACAATAGTGTCGATGCCAGTTTTATAAAATACTGATATTAAAGCAGTTCTAATCTTTTTCAAGGGTGTAAAATTTTGCTAATTTCCAACTGCAAGATTACTAAATTATGAGAAGCCACGCAAGGGCAAAAAGCATTTTTTTTAAACAAAGATTTCAACAATTTCACCACTTTCCAAAAGGGAAACATTATGTAGAATGAACACAAAAAACAAAAAAATAATTTATTGAAAATGAAAGGGATAAATGAAAAGTTGATTATAAACTACAAAAACCACTTTGTCGTATTGTTTTTCTTCTTATTTTTACAAGTTCAAAATTACGTGAATGGAAACGAAGTGGATTTTACACGAATCGGTTGACAAACAGCAAGTTGCCGACATAGTCAGGGTGCTCAATATCGATGAGAACCTTGCCACTTTGCTTGTCCAACGCGGAATTACCAACTACGAAGAAGCCAAAACTTTCTTCCGTCCCTCGCTGTCGCAACTCCACGATCCTTTCCTGATGAAAGACATGGACAAGGCGGTGGAACGCGTGATGCGCGCCATCAACGACGGCGAGAAGGTGCTGATCTACGGCGACTACGACGTGGACGGCACAACGGCAGTGGCGGTGGTCTACACTTACCTCAAGCCCTTCTTCAAGAAGAAAAAAATCGAGTTCTACATTCCCGACCGCTACGAAGAAGGTTACGGCATCTCCATCAAAGGCATTGATTATGCGGCAGATAACGGCTTCAAGCTGGTCATCGCCCTCGACTGCGGCATCAAGGCCGTGGAGCGCATCGAATACGCCAACGAGCGCGGTGTCGACTTTATCATCTGCGACCACCACCGTGCCGGCGATGTCATCCCGAATGCCGTGGCCGTGCTCGACGCCAAGCGCCCCGACTGCAACTATCCTTACGACGAACTTTCGGGCTGTGGCGTGGGCTTCAAGCTGGTGACCGCCCTCTCCATGAAGGGTTTGGGCACCATCGAAGAGGTGTACGAGTTGCTCGACCTTTTGGCGGTGAGTATCGCTGCCGACATCGTGCCCATCACGGGCGAAAACCGTGTGCTGGCTTATTTCGGTCTGAAGCAACTCAACAAGAAACCCCGTCCGGGCATCGAAGCCATCCTGCAGCATGCCAATATCTATCGTCGCGACGAAGACCAGCTGGAAGAAGACGAGAATGTGCTGACCAGAGAGCTGACCATAAGCGATTTGGTCTTCCTTATCGGTCCTCGTATCAATGCTGCGGGACGTATCGCCAAGGCTTCCGACTCGGTGCGTTTGTTGCTTGCCGACAAGAAGGACCATGCCGAGAAACTGGCGGCTTCCATCAACGACCTCAACGACGAGCGTCGCGAGTTCGACAACCGTATCACGGAAGAGGCTTTGGGCATGATTGATGCCGACCAGGAGCTGAAAGACGCCAAGAGCACCGTGGTGTTCAATGAGCGTTGGCACCGTGGCGTCATTGGTATCGTGGCCTCGCGCCTCACCGACTATTACTATCGTCCCACCATCGTCTTGACTCGTGCCAACGGCCTCATCACTGGCTCGGCACGCTCCATCAAGAGTTTTGATATCTATGATGCCATCGACAACTGTTCCGACTTGCTGGAGCATTTCGGTGGCCACAAATATGCCGCAGGCCTTTCGATGAAGCCTGAAAACCTGCCCGAGTTCCGTCGCCGTTTTGAGGCTTATGTCAGCGAGCATCTTGTGGACGAAGACTTTGTCCCCGAGATGGAGGTCGACCTGAAGATTAGGTTCTGCGACATCACGCCCAAGTTCATGCGCATCCTCAACCAGTTTGCGCCTTTCGGCCCGGGCAACATGTCGCCCGTGTTTTGGACGGACAATGTCATCGACGCTGGCGGCTCACGCCCCGTGGGAGGCCACCGTCACCTGAAACTCACCGTGTCGCAGGTCGGTGATGCCGAGCAAGGCGTGGCACCGTTCTCAGGCATCGCTTTCCAGAAGGGCGACCTCTTCGACCGCATCCACGACGGCGAGCCTTTCAGCATCTGCTATCATCTGGAGTACAACACCTGGCAGGGCAAGACCAATTTGCAGCTTAATGTGAAGGACATTAAGTTTGGCGAGGCGCTGTAAATAAAAATACTTTTATCGTACCTTTATCGTAGTCTTATCCATCTAAGTGCTTTTGTAATTTGCTGATTTTGGTTGTCAGATCTCTGTCTGACGACAGATTCAAGTTGACGGGTTAATTACTTAGGACTGTTATAAGTTGTCAGGGACGGAGCAAAAAATTGGCTGTAAAATCGGTTTTTGTAGCTTAGGCGTAGCGTAGGCGTAGCGTAGGCGAAGTGTAGGCGAAAACAGATGGCCAAAACGGCATAAAAAACCCCTCCAAGTTCGGCTGTACCGAACTCCAAGTTTGCTTGTACCAAACTCCCAGTTTGGCGGCACCGAACTCCGAGTTTGCTGTATCTCGAGCCAAGCCATTCCCAAACCCTTCCCAAGCAGCAGCCACACCCTTCTCTCGCCTTTCCCAAGGGGATGCCATACTGTAGCCATACTGATGCCATAGTGTAGCCATACTTTAAGTATGGAAAAAGTATGGGTAGAGTATGGCTACACCTTGCCAACACCTTGCCAAGTCCTTGGCTACACCTTGGGTAGAGCTTGCCATCACCTTGGGTAGAGCTTGCCATGTGATTCGCTGATTTTGGTTGTCCGCCTACCCTCGCCTACCAGCGGCCTATCAATCGCCTATCAATCGCCTATCAACGGCCTACGAATGGACTATTAATACAATGTGAATAATAATCGAAAGGCACACCTCTGACATTCGTCTTCCTCGAAGAAGAAATGATCCTATTTTGAACATTAAACTAATACAAAAACCCCAGCATCCAAAGGGGCAATTTCGCGCCAACGGGCGATTCGATGTCGTCGGCAAAGATGTAGGAATCAGGCAAATCCGCTATTTGGTTGAAGCCTTTGTCCTTGCCACCGATTTCAAAATGGTACTTGGCATCCACTTTGAAGTCGCCTTTGTCCTTCCCATATTCAACGGTATGGTTTTCAGAAAGATGTGTGATGGCAAAAGTCTCGCGCGCCGTCCCAATTTCGACAGAAGCAGGACTTAATGCATAGAGCAGATTGGTGTTTTCGAGATAGACCTTGTCGGGCTTGGTGAGTTTGCCGATGCTTTTCTTGTCGGAATAGAGCAGATTCAGCAGCTTGGCATCGCCCATGTTTTTCAAATAGCCCACAACGGTATCTCTGCCAATCTCAATGGCGGCAGCCAATCGGTTGGCATTCACTTCGTAAGGCACACTTTCGGCAATAATGGAAATCAAGGCCTTGAGCTTTCGGGTGTAAGCCACATCGACCTTGCAAATCAAGGGAAGTTCGGTCTCCACGACATAGTTAACCACCTGCTCGATTCGCGTAAAATAATCCTGTTGACCTTCCAAAAAGAAAGGATAGTAGCCATATTGAAGGTATTTCTTGAACAGCTCGACGGGTTTGCATTGGGCGGAGACGGTCTGCCACAATTCGTGTGGACGCGAGAGAATGTCCTCCAAGGTCCAAACAGGAAATTCAAGGTTTTCGTAGAATCTCAACGCCTCGCGGAATGATAGTCCCGACATGGTGTATTTGATGCATCGGCGCGACAAGTCTGCGTCACCAGCCAACAGGCTCAATAACGACGAGCCGCTGATAATCATTTTCAATTCGGGATAAAGGTCATAAATCTCCTTGATTTCGCGGCTCCATCCTTCATATTTGTGGATTTCGTCGATAATAAGTCGTTCGCCGCCATTCATGACAAACTCTCCGGCAAGGTCAACCAAAGTTCGACGAGAGAAATCGATAGTGTCGGCGGAACAGTACAACACTTTCCTGTCGCCAGGTTGGTAGTTCTGTTTGACGAATTGTTTGAGCAGTGTTGATTTGCCCACGCCTTTGGCTCCTTGGATGGATAACAGTCGGGCATCCCAATGCACACGGTTCATCATTTCCCTAACAATGTCCAACGAGGTTTTGGCAATCAATCGGTCGTGTTTTACAAATAGTGTTTCCATAGCAATGTCTTTATTTTGCCTGCAAAAATACAAAACAGTTGGTTACAGGCAACACTTTTTGCCAAAAACTGTTGGTTATAGGCAGCGCTTTTCATTAAAAAGTGTTGGTTGCAGACAACACTTTTCGTCAAAATCTTATCGTTTTACAACTTTTCTGAAAGCGATTCTTCCATCAGCAAACTGCACCTTCACCAAATACATTCCTGAAGGCAAGCCGCCCAAGTCAAGGTCAAATGCAGGATTTGACGGTGTGGTTTCCCGCAAAACGCGTCCCATAAAATCGACAATTTGACAACGCTCCGGTTGGTCGGAAAGCACAATGTGGATATTGCCTAACGAGGGATTAGGATAAATGGCTATGTTTTGATTATCAGTAAGTTCTTTAACTCCCATCGGGTCCTCACAAGCAGTCCAATTCTCAGCGAGGCTGTTGTCGGAATCAAGGTCTTTGAGTTGGAGGTAAGCGCCGTTGCCGTCAGCTTCTATGGGCCACGGGGCACTGTCGGAGTAACACACCTCGTCGATGATGTTACCCCAAGCATCAGCCAGCACGAGGTTTTCCGATTTGTTGGAGAGCTTGCGGGTGTATTGTCCGAAGGGCACAGCATTGTAATACTCCATGAACAACAGCGAGTCGGAACAAAGCATAACGGCCTCGTGTCCTGCGATATGGGCGTTGTTCGGGAACTTGTAGGTGATGCCCAATTCACGGAAATATACGCCCGTCAGGTCCACGTCGGCATCACCGTTGTTGGTGATTTCGATGAACTCAAGCTTATTGCCGTCGATACCCCACCAGTCCATGGGATGATAGTGTATCTTGGAAATGACGAGGGGCGGCAGGTCGGCATCGGAACAGCCTTGGTCGGAACCGATATTGTTGTTCAGCCAGTTGATGCGCTGCTGGATCCAGGTCTTCATGTTGTTCACATACTGTGCGTGTTGGCTCATCTGGTTCCAGCGTTGGTTGTCGCGTGGTATGGCTTCTGCAATCAGCGCATCGATTTCGTCAATGCGGTTGCAAACGAAGTCGTAGTTCAAAGGTTGTCCAGGCGCTGTCGTCTCAAACCAACGCTTGGCAAAATAGCATCGGAAGAGGTCAGTGTCAAACAAGTCTTTCCAGAATTTCGGACCGTTGTTATCCTCGTTGTTGAACTGCCACACATTGTACTTGCTACGGTTGCCGAAGGCATCGTAACCAAAAGCGAGATTGTAATCCCAAATGGGACCTGCACGCAGTTTGCCCATCCTGTCCTTATGGAAGAAGGTACTGAGGCTATACACGTCGACGTTGGAGGTAAATTCGGCCATAATCATGAAGTCCACGAAAGAGGGGATGTCAATGACCGAGGGAATGCCAGAAGAGATGGAGGTGTTGTGTTGGTTGGCAACGGAGGCGAGGCTGGTAAACACGCTTTTAATGTAGTTGTTCTGCGTGTTAGTGATGTCAGCGGGCTTGGGATAGTGGTGGATGAAGTCGGTGCTGACGCCCCAACCCCACCAACCGCCGCCACCATAGCCCTGCATTGTCCAAGCCACAGGGTCGCCGCCCGTGGTCTTGTCGGCTTTGGTGATATACCCGCCGGTAACCTCTGGATAATTGTTGCAGTTAGCATCCATCTTCTCGATGTTGACGCGGTTGTCGTCGGGTTTGATTTTTTCCATAAAGGCATACAGCCCTTTGTAGTCGCCGTTGATCACCACCTCGCAATATACGCTTCTTGAGGCATATTGCCCGAGTCGGTTCGACAATTCATAGGCAAGCACGTCGCGCATCCCCGTTTGGTCGAAAGCCAACGAGTTGAGGACCCAGTCGTTCTCGGCCGGCATCCCCAAAATACTGACATTTCTATTGTTGATGTCATCATCCTCACGAGTTTCAAGGGCGTATGGCTTTTTGTTGAGCATGGTCTGCGACGAGCTGCCACGCATTTCGATGCCGATGCGACCATCATAGTTGAGAAATTCGGGGTTGTCGATGTCGCTCATGTAGTTGCGCGAGCCGTCTTGGTGCCAGATGATTTTCATCGTGCCAGGCACTTTAGGCTCGTCAGGAATGTTGGCACCATTGTCGGTATTGATGACGACAATAGGCAAGTTGCTGTCGGTGAAGTTTTGCGCCAAACCCCACAAGGACATGATAATCAATAAGACGAGTAAGACGTTCCTCTTCATAAAATCTTAAATCACCTCCTGTTTTTACCCCTTTTCCTTCGGCCTTCCACCACTTTGGCCCAGCGGCTGTTCGACTTTTTTATCTTGGAAAAACGGGTTGTCGTTCCGGCTTTCAGGTTACGGACATGCGAGCGCGAGGCCACGAAGCCATTTTCGTCGCCGTCGTCCTTGCCGCCATATTTGTTCTTTTTTGAGGCGTAGACAATCACGTTGTCGATATACCAGCTGTTGACATACGAGCCTTTGCCCGAGAAATAAAGGCAAAACTGTGGCGACTTGGAGACCCATTCCTCCATGTCGAAGGTCAGCAGGTATTGGCTTTGGGTGACGCTTCCCACGAGGGTGTCTTCCCAGATGCTCTCCCAGCTTTCGCCGTCCTGAGAGATGCCGATGCCGATGCGGGCGTCAAGGTCGCCTTCTGTGGCTTCGAGGCAATGGTTGAATTGGAAGTTGATGAAGTCGTATTTGCCCAGCTCCACGATAGGGGTCACCAGCATGGCGGTGCCTTCGAAATTCACGTCGGGATACATCTGCATCTCGCGTGGTTTGGCACCGGCAAAGCATGTGTTGGAGATGTACCACACCACCCAGTCGTCGCCCTTCACATCCCAGCCCTCTTCGAGCCAAGGGTTGAAAAAGCCCTCGCACAACACCACGTCGCCCTGCTGCGCAAACAGCGGCAGGGTGAAGACGATGGCAAGTAGTGTGAGTAGACGATGTTTCATCAAAAAAGCATATTTGGCTACAAAAGTATTAAAAATTTGGAAGTTATGGTATGTTTAGGGCAATTTATTATTTTTGCAGGGAAATTCGGACGCGCTTTGCGTCTTTGCGAGCGAAGCGAAGCAATCCAGAGGGAAAGCCATAGGTCTAGATCGCTTCGTTCCTCGCGATGAGGCGAAGCGACAAAAACAACATTATGTCAGCCAAAGAAAAAACCGTCTTCTTCTGCAAGGAATGCGGAAACGAGTCGCCGAAATGGTTCGGGAAATGTCCAGCCTGCGGTGCGTGGAACACCTGCGAAGAATCCACTGTCGTCACGGGAAAAGAGGCCAAGTCGGTGAAGAAAAACATCGAGTTTGAAAGCCAAAGCCTTCCCTTACCCATCAAGGAAATCACCAACGCCAAGGAACAACGTATCATCTTGCCTTACGAGGAGCTCAATAGGGTTTTAGGTGGTGGCTTGGTGCTCGGCTCACTCACCCTCGTGGGCGGCGAACCCGGCATCGGCAAGTCGACCTTGCTCTTGCAGACGGCCTTGCAACTGGCGGGCAGAAAGGTGCTTTATATCTCTGGCGAGGAAAGCCAGACCCAAATCAAGATGCGGGCCGAGCGCATCGGCATCCACAACACCGATTGCCTCGTCCTCACCGAGACCAACACGCAGGAAATCCTGAAGCACTTCAAGAATGTGCAGCCCGACATCGTAGTGGTCGATTCCATCCAGACCTTGGAGTCGCCTTACGTGGATGCTGCGGCTGGTAGCATCTCACAAATCCGTGAGACAGCTGCCGAGATGAACAAAATCGCCAAGGCCTATCAGGTACCGGTGTTCCTCATCGGCCACATCACCAAAGACGGCAGCATTGCTGGACCAAAGATCTTGGAACACATCGTCGACACCGTCTTGCAGTTCGAGGGCGACCGCCATTACGGTTTCCGCATTTTGCGCACCATTAAGAACCGTTTCGGCTCGGCCTCAGAGTTGGGCATCTTCGAGATGAATGCCACTGGTCTCCGCGAGGTGACCAATCCTAGCGAAATCCTTCTCTCACAACGCGACGAGGAAGTGAGCGGCATCGCCATCGCTGCCACGATGGAAGGCCAACGCCCCATGCTCATCGAGACGCAGGCTTTGGTGAGTAGTGCCGCTTATGGCACACCACAACGCTCTGCCACGGGTTTTGACATCCGCAGGATGAATATGCTCTTGGCTGTCTTGGAGAAACGTGCAGGATTTAGGCTTTCAATAAAAGACGTATTCCTCAACATCGCAGGCGGCCTCCACGTGGATGACCCAGCCATTGATTTGGCTGTCATCGCGGCGGTGCTCTCTTCGAATGCCGACATTCCCATTCCTTCGCGTTATGCCTTTGCTGCCGAAGTAGGTCTTTCGGGCGAAATCCGTGCCGTGACCCGCATTGAGGCTCGCATTGCTGAGGCTGACAAGTTGGGCTTTGAGAAGATTTTTGTTTCTAAGTACAACGCTAAAGGCTTGGATACCTCGCGGTTCAAGATTGAAATTGTGCCTGTGGGGTCGGTTTATGACTTGGGGACGGAGTTGTTTGGATAGAATCTATTCTAATCTAAAAACCAAGTATAATCCTTTAAATCTTCCAAATAAACATTGTTAATTCGGTGCTTTTTAAACAGGTCCTTAGATTCATCCCATTCTTTAGGACGAAAATAGGGTACTAACCGCATGCTTCCTCTTCCCTCAAGCAAAGTGAAAAATTGTGGTTCTTTCATTTATTTTGTTGAAGTATTTTAAATCTTTTTGCGCCAAAAATTCTACCATTTACTGGCAATTAAAGTACAGCTGCTGCATTCCGAATCTTAGCCATCCAACGGATAATTTCCTTGTCCTTTCGGGCAGTTTGAAGATTATATTTGGTCTGAATGCGCATCAACACATCAGCGGGCAAACCGAGAGCAGCCTCAAAAAGCAATGCCGTGTTGGTGGTAAGAGGACGATGAGCATTGAGCAGTTCGTTGAGTACGGAATAAGACATCCCGATACGTTCAGCAAACTCGCGCTGCGAAATACCACGATCTTCAAGTTCATCTTTTACAATCTCTCCAGGGTGCGTAAATCTGAAAGGAGTGAGATTGTTGGCAATCATTTCGTCTTTAATTCCGTCAATGTGTATCATTTTCTTCAATCGTAATGGTTTGACAATTCAATAATGTTGCAGATGGTGGCAATCGTTTCGTTTCCTTCGGTTTGTTCCGTAAACTCAACACGGTATTTCTTGTTTACCCTAACCGATGATAGCCCTGCCTTATCTCCTGACAAGTGCTCATAATGAAGTCCGCCAATTAAAGCAAGCACATTGACATTTTCCGCCTCAACCATAATGTCAATGACCTTTACATACCTTCTCACCACATCGGGTTGAAAACGATGTTTCTTGTCGGGTGACTTGCCTGTTGCGTACAGATCCTTCAAATATTCCTTGTCAAAAGTTACTTTCATCTTGCCTGCAAAGATAAAACGAAAATCTCATATCTTCGCAAAAAAAGTGATATTTTGTTGTAATAAGCTGAAATTATGATGATTATTTTTCGTAGAAAAAACCATAAGGATTTATCAATATACCTCGAAAAATTTCTATTTTTGCAAAAAAGTAAGTCACTAATGCTCTCCCCAAAATTCGATACCTGTTTCTTTGAGCGTTACGCCATGGTTTCTCTGGCTATGCTGCTGGGCGAGCCGTATGCGCATTTGGTCAACCGCGACAGGCCGGATTTGCAGGACGAGGAAGGCGGCCTTGGCATTGAGGTCACGCGTGCCATTCGGGAGAACAAGAATGTGGCTAACGCCTTGGTGAACGAGATGGCGGGCGAGGATGTCAAGGAGGTGAATGCCGATGACTTGCGCCACATCAGGCAGACGGGTTATGCCTATGGTTTGGGCGACGGCAGCATCGTCGGTCGCAACGAGTACGAATATTGGTCTTTGGCTTTGCCTTTGAAGCGCATTCTCGAAATCAAGATGGACAAGGTGAACAACGGCTTCTATGGTGATTTCAACGAGTTTGACCTCTTCGTCTTCACCAAGGAAGACCTCGACATTGACCAAATCCAGCAGACCATCGCTTTCATGCAGGAAAAGCAAGCCTTCCAAAACCGCCTTTACTCCCGTTTGTTTGTCTCGCAAATCCAAACTCTGTTTGACTGCGACCTTTTCACGGGGCAATACAAGAAATATAAGATCAGCAAGGAGCAACGGCGTTATTTTTATGACGAAGCAATAAAATAATGGACGAAGAAAAAATCATATTAGGCATTGACCCGGGCACCATGGTGATGGGCTACGGCGTCATCCGTGAACAAGGTAAGAAGATGGAACTCCTCACAATGGGTGTCATCAACTTGAAGAAGCTGGAAAACCAGGCGCTCAAATTGAAGAAAATCTTCGAGCGTGTGTTGGAAATCATCAATGAATACCACCCCGACGAGTTGGCCATCGAAGCACCGTTCTTTGGGAAAAACGTGCAGTCTATGCTGAAATTGGGACGCGCCCAAGGTGTGGCCATGGCCGCTGCACTCTACCGCGACATTCCCATCTTTGAATACTCGCCCAAAACCATCAAGCAGACCATCACGGGCAACGGCAACGCCTCGAAGGAACAGGTCGCCAAAATGGTGCATTTCATACTGAAGACGGACGAAAACCCTGAGTTTTTTGATGCCACCGATGCTGTGGGTGCGGCCGTTTGCCATGCTATCGATAAGGGCAAGGATGTCAACTACACGAAACACACTACTGAAAAGGCAAAGGCACGCCGCAAGGCCGACTGGAGCCAATTCATCGCCGCAAACCCCACAAGGGTGAAGTCTTGAAAAATGGAACATTTTTTGTGGTATTATTTCTTATCAACTAACAGAAGTTATTTATTTTCCAAAAACATAACAAAATGATTATCACCATTATCTGTATCACCATCTTGGCGTATTTCATCGGTGGCAAGGACACCGAAAAGCTGCTGGACAAGCTGAAAGGCGTGGATTGGAAGGCCAAGGCGAACGATGTGTTCGGAAAAATTGGCAATTATGCCAAAAAGGCAGGTCGTGTGGCTACCAAGCCCCTCCTGCAACTTTATTATGTGCTGATTATGGGTGAGACGACCACCTTGGAAAAGGCCCTCATCGTGGGCGCCATCCTATACACCATCATGCCTTTTAGCTTGATTCCTTTCAAGGCACACAAAATTCTCGGCATGCTTGACGAAGGTCTTGCCGTGGCGTATGTAATCAAGAAAGTGCAGAAGAAGATCACACCCGAAATCGATGCAAAAGTCGAAGAGACTATGAATGCATGGTTTGGTGATGAAGAGGCTGCACCAACCGTTGAAACTGCAGAGTAATAGCAGATTCATAAAATCGCCCACCTATTAGATCCCATGCTTGCGCACTTTCCTGCGCTGGGATGACATAGGTGGGCGATTTTTTTATAGTTCTGACGACAAATGATAATTTCCACTGCCGTAGGTCTTCACCTCATAGCCGCTCGCGGTGGGCAGACAGACCTCAGCCGTGGTGTTGGCAGGGATGACGAAGTCCCATTCAAAATGATTTCCTTCTCGTTTCCAGTTGCTTTCGATGCGGCCTGAGACGGAGTTGTAGGCGCAGTTCACAAAGTTTAGTCCTTCGATGGGATAGGGCTTGAGTTGGATTTTGCTGTAGCCAGGCTCCATGGCACGGATGCCACCGAGATATTCATATTCCCAGAGAATGAGGTCACCAAGGAGCATGACGTGGTTACCTGAGTTCATGGCGGGGTCGGCAGTGTTGCCGTTCCAGAGTTCCCAGATGGTGGTGGCACCGTTGCGGACCATGTAGCCCCAGCTTGGATAAGTGTCGTTGGAGGCAATCTTGAGGGCGAGGTCACCATGACCATATTCCGTCAGGCAACGCATCAACTGCTGGATGCCGACGACACCCGTCGTGACATGGCCGCCACATTCGTTCATGGTCTTGTCAACGATGCTGTTCATCACCCTGTCTTCCAAGCCTTTGGGTACCATACCAAACCACAGGGGCAGGATGTTGGCGGTCACCGTGTTGTTAGCATAGACGCCCGTCACACGGTTGAAGTATTTGTCATTAAAAGCTATGGTAGTGGTGGTGATTTCTTGTTGGAAGAAAGCCACATCGTCGTCAAGCCCCAACGCTTTCGCGAATGTGGCCAACTTGCCGCAGAGGTAGCAATAGAATGGCGTGGAGAGCACCGTTGCTTCGGTGATGCGCTTGGAGTCTCTGGAGTGGATGAGCTCCAACGACTCGGGAGGCATGCACCAGTCGCCATAGGTGTCGCGCGGCATAAGACCCGCTTTCATATAGTCGTTCTTCATGTGCAGGATCCATTTCTTCAAGGCATCGTAATGCTGGCAGACAGGCTCAAGGTCACCGAAGCGGGTGTAGAGCATGTCGGCCACGGTGACCACGGCACCGACCCAGGTCATGTTGTCGGTGTAGCCGCGCCAATAAGGCGGGATGACATTGGGCAATGAGCCGTTGTCCCACTGGCAGTCTTCGGCATCGGAGAGCCATTTGGCGTAGAGCTGGTGGTTGTCGAAGATATACGACTCGCCGTAGTTGCCTGTGGCGCGGTCACCGGTCCAACCCATGCGTTCGTCACGCTGCGGGCAGTCGGTGGGCATGCTGCGGTAGTTGCCGCGAATGCCCCAAAAAGCGTTGTGATACACGGCGTTGATGATTTCGTTAGAGGTCTCAAACGAGCCTGTGACAGGCATCTCGTCGTAGAAAACGAGGCCTTCGAAATCGTTCAAATCGGGCTTTTCACGTAAACCAGAGATTTCAACATAGCGGAAGCCATGATAAACGAACATCGGATGCCATTCTAGTTGAGAGTTTAGAGTTGAGAGTTTAGAGTCAGTTGAAAGTTGAGAGTTGTTAGTGACGATGTATCGGTCGGTACATTCTGCACCACGCAGGTTGGCGGTGTATAGTGTGCTGTCGGGGGTCAACAATTCGGCAAAACGTAAGGTAATCATGTCTCCCGCTTGCTGACCACGCACCTTCATGTCAAGCACACCGACCATGTTCTGACCCATGTCGAGCATCCATTTGTCGCCTTTTTGGAAGAGGGAAACAGGTTTCAACACCTCTTGCACCTTGATGTTGGGGTTGGGTTGGGCGGAAAGTTCTCCCTCGGGAGCATCGACGAGCTCGGCTTGGAGCCAAGCGGAGTCATCGTAATGGGGTTGGTTCCAATTGCCGAGGTCGAAGTTTTCATCATAGGTCTCGCCATCATATTCGTTGGCGGTACGGATGGGACCTCGGTTCGTGATTTTCCAGGTTTCATCGCTGACGATAGTCTCCTTTTGGCCGTCTTTGTAGGTCACTTCCATTTGCAAAAGCAAGCGTGGCGTGCCAAAGCCAAATGCATTTTCAGTGCCGTCCCAGTTGGGGTTTTTGACATCGTAACGGATGGTAGTATAGCGACCGCCTTCAAGGATAACGCCAATGGCGTTGTCGCCGCTGTTGAGCATCTCTGTGACATCGTAGGTGTTGAAATACACGCGCTTCGAGTACCAAGAAAGTGTGGGTTTCAGCAGTTCCTCAGGGGCGATTTCGGTACCGTTGAGGTAGGCGCTATACACGCCCATACCACTGACATAAAGCTTTGCTTTGCTGATCTCATTACGAAGGGCAAAATCCTTGCGGAGATAGCGTGCGGCAAGGCGGGTATGACCTACCAACACATCGTCCTCATACTCATGGCCAATCCATTTGGCTTGCCAGTCGTCTTGGCTCAGCAGGCTGATTTCGAAGGATTGCACTTCACTCTCCACCTTGGCTTTACCTTTGCCGTTTTTGACGGTGGCGATGACTTTCCAATAAGCTTTGTCGCGGCTTTGGAGGGTCTTGCCAACATAGGGGATATAAAGCATTTGATTGGAGGCTGTCACGCCTGAATCCCACAGGTCGCCGCTGTTGTTTTGGGCATTTTCAGCGGTTGTGGCCACGATGATACGGTAGTCTTGTTGCACGACATTGCTTTCCGTGGTTTCGTATTGCCAGCTGAAGCGGGGTTGATTTGTAGCTAGCGCTCGTGAGCCATCCTGTTGCTCAACGGTAGGCTTCACGATTTCGACATTCAGTTTGCTGCAGGAGGCGAGACTTATCAGAGCCAAAAGTAGAATGAACAAGCGTTTCATAGTGTGGATAGGTTTTTCTATCTTTGTCAAGTTAGAACACCATTACAGCGCCGCCGCCTTTGGCGAGATGCACCTTCACTTTATTGCCCATCACTTGGATTTGTTCTGCCTTGTAGTCACGGGCGACGCGGTTGGCATTGATGCCGTCGCGGAAGATGTGTCCCGACTTGGCACCGAAGTTGGGCAGCACGCTGAGATCCAATTCCAGGTCACGTTCCTCCCAATTGGTGATGGCGCCGACATACCAACGGAAGCCCTTGCGGCGGGCGATGACCAGATACTCACCCACTTTACCGTCAATGACTACAGTTTCATCCCAGGTGGTCGGCACGCTGGCGATGAACTTGGTGCATTCGTCTTCGTTGAGGTAGTTGCTCGGGCTGTCGCAAAGCATATTGAACGGTGATTCAAAGATTACATATTCAGCCAGTTGGCGGCATCTTGTGCCTTGGCTCATCGGTTCGCCCCAGTTGGCGGCGAAACTGTTTCTCTGGGCGTTCTTCATCGCGCCTTGGGTGTAGTCCATCGGACCGGCCACCATGCGGATGAAGGGGATGGTGACTTCGTTGGTGACGAGGTCGCCCTCGTTGTCCCACTTGGCCTGCTCCAGACCATAGACACCCTCGTAGTTGAGCACATTGGGATAGGTGCGGTTCAAGCCCGTGGGTTTGTAGGCGCCGTGGAAGTCGATGAAGAGGTGGTATTTGGCGGCGGTCTTGGCCATACGATAGTAGAAATCTACAATCATCTGGTCGTCGCTGTCCATGAAATCGACCTTGAAGCCTTTCACACCCATATTGGAATAGTGCTGACACACATGCTCCATATCCTTGTCAACAGCGGCATAGCCCACCCACAGCACGATGCCCACGTTGCGCTCGGCACCATAGTCCACCAGTTCTTGGATATCGATCTCGGGCACCACTTGGAAGAGGTCGGCTTGCTTGTTGACTGCCCAGCCTTCGTCCAAGATGACGTATTCAATGCCGTATTGCGAGGCGAAATCGATGTAATACTTATACGTGTTGTTGTTGATGCCCGCAGGGAAGTCGACACCATAGATGTTCCAGTTGTTCCACCAGTCCCAAGCCACCTTGCCTGGCTGAATCCATGAGTCGTCTTCAACGCGGCTTGGTGCACCCAAGAGATAAACCAAGTCGCTGTCGGCCAGTTCTTTGTCGCTTTCAGAGATGATAATGCAACGCCACGGGAATGAGCGTTTACCCTCCACTTTGGCGATGTAGTTCTCGCGTTCCTTCACAATCCATTGCAGGTTGTTGTGACCCCCTTGTTCGCGGGTCTTGGGATAGCCTGCATGGACGGCGTGCAATTCTTTGGTGGGCAATGAGTTGCGAAGATACATTCCGGGATAATCTTCCAAGTCGGCCTCGGTGATGACGGCTTTCTTGCCATCTTTGAGTTCGATGAGCAAAGGTAGGAAAGCCAACCGGTCATATTCCATCTTGCTCAAAGGCGTGACGGTATAGGTGTTTTCAAAAGAATTGTAAAACTGCTGTTGGATGAAGTTGCCATCGCCTTTGCGGGCGTTGACGTATGGAATCCATGCAGTGTAGTCCTCGTCAAAGTGGAAAGCCGCTGTTTCTCTAATCACTTTGAAAGGCTTTTTGAAATCGGTCTGGAAACGATAGGCGACACCTTCGTTATAGGCGCGGAAAACCACCTTATAATTACCTTTAAAACTGATTGTCAGTTCGTTATATTGATCTCGGATTTCGGCTCTCTTGTAAAAAGGTGTTTCAACGGTTTGGTTCACGGATTTGGTCTTGGCAGAAGTGATGGATGGCTTCGAGGAAATACCAAGCGTTTTGCCGTTATCAATTTGCATGGCTATTTCCGACATGTCCAAGACGACGGTTTCCTCATGTTTTACTGAATAGTATAAACAGTACTCAGATCGTTCGGTATTCATTTCAGCTATCTCTTCCTCCGAGACAGTCACGGTGATTTTTCCGTCGGGCGATTGCAGGGTGTATTGCTTTTGGGCGAAGGCGCTCACGCAAAGCATAAGGAGCGCATAGAGAAGGAATTTTTTCATGATGGTGAAGTTTTATGCAGGCAAAAATAATATTTTTTGCCGCACTTCACAAAAAAAAGCCATCTAATGGTAACATTAGACAGCTTTATGATAACCATATAGTTACTTCAGATCAGTCGTTGTTGACGGGAGAGCTGTTGCTGAAGCCGTCCGTCTTCTCAGGAAGGGTTTCCGTAGGTTGACAAAGCACTTGACCTGTGATACGCAGCACCACAGTGGAGTTCTTGATGGCGTTGGAGGTAACCGTTATGGTCTTATTGAAGTTTCCGGTACGGTTGGTCCTATAAGTCACCTTGATGACATCCGACTTGCCGGGGAGGATAGGCTCAATAGGCCAGGAAGGAATAGTACATCCGCAGCTCGACTTGGGCTTTTGAATCACCAGGGGTGCGTCGCCCGTGTTGGTGAAACGGAACTCACATTCGCCGTTGCCGTTGTAAGGCACATCGCCGTAGTCGTGGACGATTTCCTCAAATTCGATTTCAGGACCGCTCTGGGTCTTAGCGTCTTGCGCTTTGGCCGCTCCTGCCATAAGGAGCATGATACCAAGCAGAAAAATAACTCTTTTCATTGCTTTTGATTTTAAAATTGTGAATAATTGGTAATTTGTGTTTTGGGCAGGTACATTGTTTTACACATACGTTTTGATTTTGAAATGATGCTGCAAACCTACCACCTTTGTCAAGTGGTCGGACAGGCATTCCAAGCAATTCCGAGTTATAAAAAGTGTAAATTATTGAAAACAAATAAGATAATCCAGCACCTATTCCAAACATTTGTTGGAAACAGTCCAAAGTTTTTTATCCTTCCTCCATCTTTTTTCTCCGTCTTCCGCGCAGTTTGTCAATCATATTGACAGTAGTGCCGAGATAGTCGGCTTCTTCTTGGCGTGAGAGCTTGAAATAGGAAAGGATGTAAGACTTCCGTTCGTCCTCGTCCAAGTCGGGATATTTCTTACGGAGGGTTGCCATAAGGTCTGGATAGAGCTGGTCCACCACCTCAAGCATGGCTTCCCAATGGTCCTTGTCGCCGTAAATGAACGTTTCCAACTCTTTGAGAAGAATGGCTTTTTTGTTGCTATTAAGATAGTTGTCCAATAATAGCATAATGCGTTGTTCCTTCTTCAGGGCATCCGAAAGGCGGTCGGCATAATCCTGCTGAATTTGCTCGTTCTCAACGTGTTTTTGGGCTAAATCCTTGTTCTGCTGCTTGAAGTGGAACAACTCGGCATTGATTTCGGCCTCACGTTTGCGCCGTCTTGCCAAGCGGATTTGTGAAACCAACAACGCAGCCAAAACCAAAGTCGCTATCAAACTGACAATGACGATGATGCGCTGCTTGATGATGATTTTTCGGTTCAACTCGTTCCGCATCACCTCACTGTCATATTTATGGCTGATGAGCGCAAGATTGTCCCCCTGTTGCTCTATTTCTCTTAACTTGCTACCTTCCTCATACAGACAGCCATATTTGCAAGCGGCTTCATAATCACCGCGCTCTTCGGCAAAATCGGACAGGACTCCGTAATAGAACCAAGTATCCTCGTTAGGCTCGGTTTGGGACACAAGTTCCTCCAAACGGCTGTAATAATAATCCGCAGAATCCAAATCGCCAGACTCAAAATAGATGTTCCCCATATCGTGATAGTAGTACATGAGCAGGTTGTCGTCACCATCAGAAATTGAGGCTTGCCAAAACTGGTTAAGATAATCGGCCGACTTTTCGTAATCTCCAATATTGAAATACATGGTATGAAAAGCAGACAAGACATTGCGTTTTGCTTCTGTTGATCCGCTTTGGTCGGCATAGGTCATGGCCTGGTCCAGATAATACGTTGCACTATCAAATTGCTTGTGGAACTGATAGAAATCGCCCAACTCTCTCAGCGCTTCAGCACGGTCGGCATAATCTTCGCCAAAGCCCTCGGCAGCAGACTTCAACAACGAAACAACCTCTTTTTTGTCAGCATAATAGCCTAAACATTGAGCAATATGGTACCGTGCATGAGCCACCGTCAGAGTATGATTCGCCATAAGGCCATAATGTTCTGCTTCCTTGAACAACTTCATGGCTTCCGTCTTGTTGCCTGAATCCAACTGAATACGAGCGTTTTCCAAGGCATCGAAAGCGACTTGCTTTACATCGTTGGTTGAGGAATGGCAGGCGGCCAAAACTGAAAAGAGGAAAAACAATATCAAGTGATGTGGTTTCATGGGGACAAAGGTATTATTTTTCAAAATTCCATGTAATCCGAATATTTCATGGTCAAAATGTCATTCCAAACAATTTATTGAGTAGATAGAAGTAATATATTGTAAATGAATAAATTGAAGTATTATTCATTCCAAACTTTTTTCGTAAAAATACAAGGATTTAGGACTTTCTCGCCATTCTTTTCCTCATTCCTCCGCACAGTTTATCCACCCAGTTGACGGTGGTTCCAAGGTAATCCGCTTCCTCTTGGCACTCATGGAAAGCAGAAAGAGCGCAACCATTTTTTTGTAGCATCCAATGAGTTCCAGAAAAACAATTCTGTATCTTTGCCTTTATATTGATGGTGTGTTTTGTTGTTAAACAGATGAAAATCAGAACTCTAAATAAGGTAATACTGGTCGTTGCAGCGATTTTTGTTCTGCAGGGTTTCTCCTATGGTCAGCAATCGGGGTTTAGACCCACCGTTTGGCTGAATGGTGGGGTGGGGACCTGCGTTGCCGATGCTTACGACAATGGCGTCACGCCGATGTCTTTGCTGGGATTCGGCACCAGCTTGCCATTGGGTGTTGCTGTCGAATGGGGTCGTTACCGTTGGCATAGGGAGTCGCGGTATGCTTTTGCCTTGTTGGCATGGCCTTACGAAGGTTATGTGATTGGCATGAACGAAGGCTCGGGTTTCCTTTATCGTGTCTGTGATTCGAGAGACAATAGGTTCCATCTGTGGTTGGGCGGTAGCTTGCATGGGGAAGGCAGCATGAAGATTGTTCCTTTGTTGAAGACTTGTGCTGTGAGTTCATCAGTGTTTGGCGACATCAGCGCTGAAGGCATGATACGGTATGACTTCGCTTTCGCTCGTGACGGTTCGCGCAATCTGTTGACGGCATACGCCAAACTGAGGTTGCCTCTTGTGGGTGTCGTGAATTATCCAGGCTTTTCCTATATGGATAACTTCACTTCCGACATCAACTTGGTTAATACACTCCTAAGTACCTATGAAACACGAGGTATCTTTTTTCCAGGGGCCAGCACCGACATTGGCCTTCGATTCAACCTACCGAACGGCAACAAAATA
This sequence comes from uncultured Bacteroidales bacterium, assembly GCA_937902805.1. Classification (GTDB taxonomy): domain Bacteria; phylum Bacteroidota; class Bacteroidia; order Bacteroidales; family F082; genus Limimorpha. The sequence continues at coordinate 7,166 of CALEMB010000026.1, read as the reverse complement.
GGGTTTTCCTACCGTTGGGATTATCTCACCACCCGCAATAGGGGATATTACCGTTTCGACAACGCCTTCCATTCCGTCGTCGTCGATTTCTTTTTCAAACTCAATAGATCGGTCCGATGAAAAACAAAATTATAATCCTGCTGAGTCTTGCCTTGTTTGCCTTTGCCTCGTGCGAACGCGCCTTCATTGATGGCGATGCGCCCGACAATCCGGTCAATGTGTTTGATTACCTATGGAACAAGTTGGATCAGCAGTACTCTTTTTTTGAACTGAAAGGCGTGGATTGGGATTCGGTTTACGAGGTCTACCGCCCGAAAGTGTATGACGAAATGGACGATGACAGCCTCTTCAAGGTTTGTGTGGCCCTGCTCAACACCTTAAACGACGGCCATACCTCTCTGATTTCCGGGGATGTAGAGGTGTACAACGAATCGGTGTATGACAGGATGTATGCGGAGAGAAACATTGACGAAGATGTAGTGGCGGTGAATTATCTTACCGTCAACCATTACACAACGGGCAGTTTATTGCACAATGCCATTCGTGGCGGCAAAGTCGCCTACGTTCGTTATCTTTCCTTTATGGACGATGTCTCCATGCGGGATTTGAAGTTTCTTCTTGACTTTTATGGGAACTGCGAAGGCATCATCCTCGACTTGCGCCAAAACCATGGCGGCAATATCATCAATATCCGTCGTTTTTTAAGCATCCTCGACAACCACGGACAATTGTTGTATCGGACTCAAATCAAGGCGGGACCCGAGCACGACAACTTCACGGAGTTAAGCGAAGTTTATGCCTCCGAAACCAGCAATGCCGAGCTTTACACCAAGCCTGTGGCGGTACTTATCGACAGAGGCACTTTCAGTGCCGCTTCGTTTTTCTCGATTAGCACGATGGGGTACGACAATGTCAAGTTGTTTGGCGACTACAGCGGTGGTGGCCTTGGATTGCCCAATGCTGGTGCGCTGCCCAACACTTGGGTCTATCGTTTCAGCATCACTCGCACCATTGCCCTCGACGGAGGCAACTATGAGAACGGTGTCCCGCCCGATGTGCGTGTCCTCCTTGACCCCACCATGACGGCACAAGGCATTGACAACGTGATTGAAACGGCAGCGGATTGGATTTTAGAATGAGGCTTAGTTCTTCCAAAAACTCCTCGAAAACAGCATAATCATAGAAAACAGCTCCAACCTGCCGAGGAGCATCATCAGCATCAGCACCCATTTGGCGATTTGTGGGAAGATGACGTATGAACCCCCCGGTCCAACCTGCCCGAGGCCAGTGCCTACATTGCTTAACGTGGCGACAGAAGCGCCCAACGAGGTCTCAATGTCGAACCCCAAGGCCAACAGGATGATGGCACCGATGATGAAAACCAAAAAATAGATGAAAATAAAGGTGATGTGCTTGTAGACACCGCTGGTGGAGATGGCCTTCCCGTTGACTTTCACAGGCAACACGGCATTGGGGTGGATGATACGTTTTAACTCAAGTATCGAGTTCTTCATGAAGATGAGGTGACGGAAAATCTTGATGCCGCCCGAGGTGGAGCCAGAACAAGAGCCAATGAACATCAACAGGAAGAGGATGACCCAAAGGAACACGGGCCATTTCATATAGTCACCGACGAAGAAGCCCGTGGTGGTGAAGGTTGAGATGACGCTGAAGAACGACTCACGGAAGGAAGAACCGAAGCTCTTGTGGCAGCCGAAAAACAGCACCAGACCGATGCCGATGCCCAAGAAAATGATGTAGTACAGGAAAGTCTTGAACTCTTGGTTTCTCAGGATGGAGAACGAACGCCATGTCAAGGAAAGCAGGAGCAAGGAGAAATTGCAGCCCGACAACACCATGAATATGGTGATGACAACCTGCGAGTAGTTGGAAAAAGCCCTGATGCTCGCAGTGCGTGTGGAGAAGCCGCCCGAGCTGATGGTGCTCATCGAGTGGCAAAGGGCATCGTAAAAATCCATGTCGCCCCAGTAGAGCAACAAGGTCTCCAACAGCGTGAAGAACAGGTAGATAAACCAAATGCGTTTCACGGTGTGCATGACTCGCGGGTGTAGCTTGTCGTAGGTGATACCGTTGATTTCGGAGACGAAGAGCTGCATGCCGCTCATGCCGAGATAAGGCAGGATGGCCAGCGAGAAAACGATGATGGCCAGACCGCCAATCCACTGCGTCATGCTGCGCCAGAGAAGGATGTCTTTTGAAACGTCTTCGATGCGGGTGAGAATGGTGGCTCCCGTGGTGGTGAAGCCCGACAATGCCTCAAAAAATCCGTCAGTAAAGTTGGGCACGCTCTTGCTGAGCAGGAAGGGTATGGCACCGAACAACGAGAGCACAAGCCACGAAATGCAGACGACGAAAACGCCGTCACGTGAGGTGATTTTGTCGTCTTTGTGGTCGCGTGTGGCGATGAGCAGAATAAAACCGGTGAGCAACGTGATGAGGGCCGAGAAAGGCATACTGAAGGCATACAGCCCGTGGTAGAGATAGGTCACGGGGAGCACCATCAGCATAAAAAGGCCTTCGATGAGCAGCAATTGGCCTTCGATGCGGAGGACTAAGGGATGGTTTATTTTGCTCTTAAACACCATAGATTAATGGAACAAGCGTTCTACAGCTGGGATGCCGTTCGGCAGGGCCAACACCACCACTTGGTCGTCTGTCTCGATTTGGAAGTCGTCGGTGGGGATGTAGCTCTCGCCGTCGCGGGTAATGCCGCAGATGATGGCATCGTGAGGCATGGCCAGCTGGCCGATGGGTTTGCGTGTCACTGCCGAGCCTTGTCTGACCTCAAACTCCACGATGTCAGCGTCGATACCGCTGAGACTCTTCAATGTGGAGACCTTGGCACCGAGGGTGTATTTCACCATGTAGCTGGCGGCGATAAGTTTCTTGTTGATGATGGAGTCGATGCCAATGTTTTGCGAGATGTCGATATAGTCAATGTTTTCGACGAGGGCGATGGTCTTCTTCACGCCGAACGACTTGGCCTGTAAGCAGGTGAGGATGTTGGTCTCAGTGTTGTCGGTGACGGCGATAAAGGCATCCATTTCCTTGATGCCTTCGTCCTCAAGCAGGTCAAGGTTTCGGGCGTCGGCGTTGACGACCAATGCCTCCGAGAGGTAGTTGGTCAGGTCCATGCAGCGTTCTTTGTCAAGCTCCAAAATCTTGATGTTCAACTCTCTTTCAAGGCGTTTAGCAGTGATGCGTCCCACACGGCCTCCGCCGACAATCATCACATTGTGGACGTTGATTTGCTTTCTGCCGCTCAGCTTGATGATGTCGTTGATGGCATGGGGCTTGGTGACCACATACACCATGTCTGACAATTGAAACACCTCGTCGCCACGTGGGATGAAGGTGTTCTGCCTGCGGTGGATGGCTGCCACGCGGAATTCAATATGCTCATATTGGTCGACAACTTCGTCAACGGTCTTTCCGAGGAGTTCTGCCTCCGGTTCGAGTTTCACCATGAAGAGTTGCAGGTTACCGCCCGCAAAGTCGTAGGTCTCCGACGAGGCGTTTTTCTTCAGCAGGGAGATAATCTCCTGTGCGGCGATGTCTTCAGGCGACAGCAGGCCATCGATGCCGAGGTCTTGGTACATGCGCCACACCTCTGGGCTGAGGTTTTCCATCGTGTTGACGCGGGCGATGACTTTCTTGGCACCGAGTTTCTTGGCGATGATGCCTGTCAGCAAGTTGATGTGCTCATCGTGCAGCACGGCAATCAAGAGGTCGGCCTTTTTCACGTTGGCGCGTTGCAGCACTGCGGTCGAGGTGGAGTCGCCCGTGACGGTCATCAGGTCAGTGTGCGATTCCATCATCTTCAGCAGCTCCTCGTGTGGGTCGACGATGGTGATGCTGTGGTTGCTGCGCACCAAGGCTTCCGCCAAGTGCATGCCTACTTCTCCGTCTCCAGCTATTACGATATTCATTTCACTTCAGTTTAAAAGCGCAAATGTATGTTTTTTTCTGAAACTATCACCAAATATCCGACCAAGTCACCGAAATCACGTGGTTGGTAGATTTTCCACCGTCTTTGAAGACGTTGGCTATGCCTAAAGTGTAGCGCACTTCGACGAACCAATAGCTCACTGCCGCAGTGAAGCCGTAGTCGAGCCAATTGTAGCTGCCTCTTTCCCAAGGGGTGATGTATTGCTGTTTCTTTTTGCCTTTCACGTCGAGCACCTCGTTGCCGCCGACGCAAAAGCCGATTTGTGGCCCGATGCGCAGCCGCGGGATTTTGGATTCGTCGTGGTCGTCTTCTGTCCATCTGCGGAAATAAATGTTAATCAGTAGCGGTATGTTGATGTAGTGCGACCTCTCCTTATATCGGATGGTATTGTTGTTTTCGTCAAGGCCTTTCTTTGAACTTGTGCCCTGCCGCGAATAAATCACGTCGATTTCGCCACCGATGAAGGAATGCTTCGGGATGAGGGCGATGCGCACGCCACCAGTGAAGTCGGGACGAAACCTCGTGCTGTCGTTACCTTGGATGCGCATGGTGCTGAAGGCAGGACCCACCATCAGGCCCCCACCGACGCGTTGCGCCGTTGCAGAGAGCACACCAGCCAGCAGGAGCAGTGTCAGTATGATAAGCCGTCCGTGTTTCATTCGGTGGAATTTGTTCGTCGATTCGACCGCAAAAATACAAGATTCGGTTGAAATGGGCATCTTTTTCCTATTTTTGTCCAACAAATTAAATTACCGATTTTACTTTCTCCTTTTTGCCGGGTATTGTAGATAAAGACCAACCATTGAGGTATGCCGACCGACCAAGACATCGTAAAAGCCATGAAGAAGAATCCCCAAACGGGGTTTCGCCTTCTTATGGATTCCTACATGAAGCCCGTCTATTGGCATATCCGCAGGTTGGTGGTAGCCCACGATGATGCGCAGGATGCGATGCAGGAGACCTTCTTGAGGGTCTTCCGTTCGTTTGAACAATACGATGAGAACCAACCGCTTAACGCTTGGATATTTCGCATCGCCACCAACGAAGCCTTGCGGCTTTTGGGCAAGCGCAAAGGCGAGGCACAGCTTTCGTTGGATGAGGCCTCCGACGACCTCTTTAACTTGAAAGCCGATGATTATGTCGACTATAGCGATGCAGAGGCGGTAAAGCTACAAAAAGCCATCCTCGCCTTGCCCGCAAAGCAGCAAATTGCCTTCAACCTGCGCTATTACGACGAGATGTCGTACGACGACATCGCCCTCGTCACGGGGTCAACGGCAGCCAATGTGAAGGCCAACTACCACAATGCCAAAGAAAAGATTGTCAACTACTTGAAAACAAACGATTAGCTATGGAAAACGATTTGGAAAAGATGAACAAAACGATGCCCTACACCGTTCCAGATGGCTTCTTTGAAGAAATGGAGGAACGCCTGATGCGGGAAGTGGAGCCGAAAAAGAAGAACCAGAAGCTTCGCAATGTTGCCCTTTGGACTGGCTTCGCTGTTGCTGCTTCGTTGGCCTTGCTGCTTGTGTTGCGTCACGGATGGTATAATAACAACAACAAATCGTATGAGCAAGTGGAAATGGCTTTCAACCAGCTCAGCGACGGCGACCAAGAGCTTATGCTGGAGTATTACGATGAAATCGATTATCTTGATAACTAACCAATAAAAGGAGAAAACAATGAAAAACTTACTGAAATTCAATTTAATGGCTGTATTGATGCTGGCTTTCTGCGCCATGGGAACAGCCCAAGACAAGCAACAACGCATGAGCCGTGAACAGCTGGCAGAAAAACAGGCGAAGCACATCGCCCTTGAACTTTCTTTCGATGAGGCAACCACACAACAATTTGTGGAGACCTTCTGCGCTTACCAGCAAGAGGTGTGGGCATTAGGACCAAAGCCAGAAAAAGAGCCCACCAACGACGAGGAAGCCGAGCAAGCCATCAAGGAGCGCTTCGAGCGCAGCCAACAAATCCTCGACATTCGCCAAAAATACTATGGAGAATACAAAAAATTCCTGACGCCGATGCAGATACAACAGGTCTACAAAATGGAACGTCAAGTCGGTGACCATTTGAAACAACACAGGGTCCACGGCAAACCCCAGGGTCCACGCAAACCCCATAGTCCACATTTTGAGCCGGAAGAATAATGGATGCCAGACATCATGACATTTTGTTGGCATGACACGTTCCATAAACCACATTTTCTTACTTTTGCAGCCTAATATTAATACTACGATGAAGAAAACACAATCCTTGAGAGCATTGTTCTCTCTGCTATTAATCCTTGTTACCGTATTCTGCATGGCGCAGCCTCCGGGTGGAAGGCATCCAGGGGGCGGCGGTGGTCGTCCCCCAGGAGGTCGTCCACCTTTTGGCGGTGACCGTCAGTGGGGTCAGAATGAGGGTGGTATGCCAACCGTGAAACCTAAGAAGAAAGTCCGCGAAGGCGACACTTTCCAAGTCGTCGGCGTGTTGCGTGATGCCAAGACGGGCGAGTATATGGCCTTCGTCAATTTGGCTGTGCTTGACTCCATCGATCAGGAATTCGTAAAAGGCGGCGTCAGCAATATGGATGGCGTTTTCGAAATCAACGGCGTGCCGCAAGGTTCGTTCCTGTTGCGTGTGTCAGCCATCGGCTATGAGAGTTATACAATGCCTTTCAAGGTCACCAACAATACCAATTTGGGCACTATAAAAATCAACCCGGGAGTTACGGCCTTGGGTGAAGTGACGGTGGCCGCCGAAAGGCCGCTCTATGCCATGGAAGGTGAGAAGCTCATTTATAATGTCAGCGAGGATCCGTCCATCCAGACGGGAACCACCGAGGATGCCTTGCAGAATGCCCCTGGCGTGGAGGTCGATGTGGAAGGCAACATCACGCTGCGAGGCGTGTCGAGTGTGGAGATTTGGATCAACGACAAACCCTCGAAACTTACCGAAGAGAACTTGAAGACCTACCTTCAGACTTTGCCTGCCAATGCCATTGCACGTATTGAAACCATCACCAACCCCTCGGCCAAGTATGCCACCGATGCCGAGGCGGTCATCAACATCGTGACCTCGGCACATATCAAGAGCAACCAATTCATCAGCTTTGGCGTGAATGGCTCCAATCAGCCTTTTGTATCTCCTTGGCTCAGCTATATGTGGAAAAAGGAGAAGTGGAGTATCAACGTGTTTGCCT
>CALEMB010000025.1 GCA_937902805.1 uncultured Bacteroidales bacterium | reverse complement strand
GAAAAAAGGTGGTGGCGAACGTTGAATTTGTCTTTGCAGTCATTTAAGTAACTTTGAGCAAATTTCTTTATCTCGGAGCGTGTCGAGGTGAAGGAAACTGCCGTCGTCACGCCCGACAACTACTTGGATTGGTTGGTGTAGCTGGTGTGAAGTGGCAAAAGATATTGTTAGAAATCCAAATTGAATGAAAGATAGTACCTCGGCCCTTTGATGAGGTGCCAGTCTTGAAAGCCCCAGGCCACGTCGCCACGGATGAAATAACCGAGTACTGTGGTGCGCAGGCCGAAGCCGATGCCGCCAACGATGGGTTCTTTCATCTCCGTAACGCTGATGTTGAGGTTGCCGTCAGTGATGTAGGTGTTGTAGAGCGAGTTGCTTGGGCTGTAAGGGTTCCATCCCGTCCAGGCGGTGCCGAGGTCGGCGAAGGCCACGATTTGGAAGTCCCTGATAAACCGCATGTTGATGGGACTGTTCGTGAAATAGCTGAACACAGGGAATCGCAGCTCGCTGTTGAGCACGACGAAGTTGTTGCCGTTGCGGATGTTTTGGCTGAAGCCGCGCATGTTGGTGGCCAGGGTCTGGTAGGCGTAGTTTTGCCCGAAGTCGATAGGTGTGCCAATGTCGAAGCGGGCAAAAATCCAGTTGTCGACGCCGCCCATGTAATAGATGAGCTTCTGCTGTCCGAACGTGGTGCTGCCCGCGATGCGGTTGGCCCAGATGAAGTTGCGGCTGATGCGGGTGTAATGCCGATAGTCGAAGCCCGCCACGACCATGTTGGCCGTGTTTTTCGCAAGCTTTTGGTAGTATTCGGCGAACACCTTGCCCCTGCTGCCCACATGCAGGTTGGTGCCGATTTTCTTCGAGTTGTCGTAGACGAGCTCGGCGCGCAATCCAGCCCAGTTGATATAAAGGTCTTTGTCGGCGAGGCTGTAGTCGTCGATGGCGAGGTTCACCCTATGGTCGAGGCGGTAGATGACGGTGCCTCTCAGGCTGAGGATTTCGCTGAAGGGATAGCTTAAGGTGTAGAACGCCTCGTTGGTGTAGGTGCGGTAGTAATAGCTGGAGTAGTCGTCGGTGACGAAGCGGTGCAGGGTGATGCTCTTGTCGAGGCGTTTGCTGAAATCGCTGAAGCGCAGCATGTATTCGTTGTTTCGCAGCGAGGTGTTCAGCTTGACGCCAATCTCAATCTTGTAGTCCTCCATCAGGTCTTTCATCTTGGTGCCGAGGAAGACATTGAAGCCGGAATAGAGGTAGATAGGGGAAATGCCGCCAGTGAAAGGCTGGTAGCTGTAGTTCATGCTGGAGAAGTCGATTTGGGTCATCAGCTGGTCGGTGAAAAGCTCCACGTAGTAGTTGTTGAGCCGCTGGATAGTGTCTTTGGCTTTCGGCTTCGGGGCGGGATCGTTGTTCTGTTGCGCGACTTGCGTTGAGTCGGTGCCGATAGCCCCGCTGATTTGGTGTTTGCGCCTTGGGTAACGGTAGCTGGCCGAGAAACGGTGCTTCGAGATAGGCTCAATAATCGTGTCTTTCTCCTTCTGTATCAACTCGGTGATCAGCCTCTTTTGGGCGAATGGGCTGAGTTGGCGGACGTTGGTCTCGTGGCCGCGCAGGATGGACGACATATAGAACTTCTCGCCGTTTTTGTCTGCCATCAGCATAGCGGCCTTGTGGTCGCAGGGCAGGTAGGAATAGTCGATGATATTGGTGGAATAGTCCGTAAGTTGCTCTTTTGTGCCGAAATAGCGGTAGTGGATGATGGTGTCGATATGGCTGATGGCGCTGTCGAAACGGATTTGGTAGAGGTTATAGTAGCCGCTGGTGTCGTTCAGGTAAAGCATGCTGCCGTCTTTCAAAGGCTCGGGGAGGATGCTGTTCGAGAAACGCTGGCAAGTCAGATTGTGCAACACTCTACATTCCGCATTCCGCATTCCGGATTCTGCATTATAATTATAAGCGTAGAGGTCGAACTGTTTGTTTTGGAAGCCGATTTTCTCGTCCACCTTCAGCGTGTCGTTGTCGCGGTTGGAGCTGAACACGATTTGTCGGTCGTCGTAGGTGAAAACGGGGTCGAGGTCGGTGTGCCAGTCGTTGGTGATTTGCTCCACGGTGTTCGAGAACAGGTTGTAGACGTAGATGTCAGGCTTGCCCATGCGGGTGGCGGCGAGCACGAGCTTACGGCTCTTGTGGGCATAAGAGAATGAACTTACCTTTTGGAAGTCAAACAGATAGGTGCTGGCTTTCTTTCCACTGCTGATGTCGAGGTTGTAGAGTTGGATTTTGCCTTTCTCTTCGATGATGAACGACAGGATGTTACTGTTGGGATGCCAGGCGAGTAGCGGGAAGCTGGTGTCGATGTTTTCGTCGGAATGGTAGCCCGCCTTGAAGAGCTGCTGCCGTTTGCCCGTTTGCAGGTCTTCCAGCCAGAGGCGTATCTTGCCCTCGTCGCTGCTGACGTAGGCGATGTGTTTCCCGTTCGGGCTGATGCTGGGCTGCGTGAAGGTGCGGTATTTCTTGTATTTCAGCGCCATCACGTCGCTTGGTTGGTTGACCAAAACGGTTTCGTAGCGCGCCTTGTAATAGTCATACCATTCTTCCACCAGTATCTTGTATTCCTTGTTCGTCACGTAAAGCAAGGCCTTTCTGATGCTTCTCGTGTTCTCCGCTAAGGTCAGGATTTCGTTGAACGACTTGCTGCCGTATTTCTCGTCGATGAAATTCCAAAACGAATATCCCGCAACTTGGGCGTCTTCGTCATGCAGGTGGTTGATTTTTTTGTAGGCGCCCGAAACGATGCCGCGTTGCAGGCGGGCTTCCTTGTGGCAGTCCCAGTTGCCCGCGATGAAAGCCGCCAAGCCGTCGCGGAACCATTGCGGGACGTCGTAGCGGTAGCTGTTGCGGATCTGTGAGCCAATGCTGATGCCGTTGATTACTTGGCTGAACAGCAGTCGGGCGATGCCTTCGCGGATTTGAGCCTCGAAGTGGGTGTAGTCGCCGTCGAAATAAAGGATGACTTTCGAGCCGATGATTTTGGTGATGCCGCCCGTGTTGCCGTTCTCCTCTTCCTCAAGGTTGATGTTGCTCTGCTTGAAGTCGCCCATGCTGTTGAACACGATGAACTGCACCTTCTTTTTGAACTGGCTGTTGAGGCGGGTCTCAAGGCGCGGGATTTGGTCTTTGGCGTAGGCTTGGGCGTACAGTGCCAGGTCGTTGCCGCCTTGGTAGAAATACACGTCGAATTTTTCGTTGGTGTAGTACGACCAATGGAATTCGCCCCACTGCACACGGTTCTTCCCGAAGGGCATGTTCATCCCGTTGTAGAACTGGGCATGCACCATCGGCGCCACAGCGAAAAGCAGGGCGAAAAACAGCACATATGTTTTTTTCGACGGCATCGAAAATCGTTTTAGCGGACAAAGATAGGTAAAATCTATAGAATGGGTTCAAAAAAACCTTATCTTTGCCCTCGAAATGTAAGGGCGGACCCATGCGTCCGCCCGAAAACAGCCCCAGATATGCTAAAAATAGAATCTTTCATCTTTAACCCCTTCAGCGAGAAAACATACGTCGTTTATGACGACACGACGAAAGAATGCGTCATCATCGACCCGGGCTGCTCCACGCCTGGCGAGGAGAACGAACTCTTCAACTTCATCGACAGTCATAATCTCAAGCCTTTGATGGTCATCAACACGCACGGCCATATCGACCATATTGTGGGCAATGCCGCAGTCAAGAAACGCTATGGTGTCCTTGTGGCGGCACATCCCAACGTGAAGGCCGATTTCCTCCGCTCGCGTGAGCAGGCAGCCATGTTTGGAATGTCGTTGGGTAACGGCGAACTGCCCGACCGTGACCTGGAGGATGGCGAAGTCATCAAGGTAGGGGAGAGCACCCTCGAAGTCATCTGCACACCGGGTCATGCCTTGGGTAGCATCAGCTTGTATGCCGAGATGGAAGGCTGGGTCTTCACCGGCGACGCGCTCTTCTGCCGCAGCATTGGCCGCACCGATTTCCCTGGCGGCAATTACGAACAACTCCGCACCAGCATTATTGATAGACTATTCCGCTTGCCCGACGACACCGAGGTCTTCTCCGGCCACGGTGAAAGCACCACCATCTTCGATGAGCAGCGGTATAATATGTACTTGTGATAAAAAAACGAACCAAGATTGAAAAGGTTCAAAAAAAAACCTAAATTTGCACCCCGAAAGCGAAGCATTCAACATAGTTATCTATAAAATCTTGAAATCTTAAATCTTTAAATTTTAAATAAGTAACACGTTATGATCGAGAAAATCACATCATCACAACAAGCTATGGACCTGGAAGCCAAGTACGGTGCCCATAACTATCACCCGCTGCCGGTCGTCCTCGCCAAAGGTAAGGGCGCCAAGGTGTGGGACGTCGAAGGCAAAGAGTATTTCGACTTCCTGTCGGCTTATTCAGCTGTCAACCAAGGCCACTGCCACCCGAAAATCATCAAGGCTATGACCGATCAGGCCGAGCGCCTCACCCTCAGCAGCCGCGCCTTCTATAACGACGCACTTGGCGTGTGGGAGAAATATGTGACCGAATACTTTGGCTATGATAAGGTGCTGCCCATGAACTCGGGCGCCGAGGCCGACGAGACGGGCCTGAAGCTCGCTCGCCGTTGGGGTGTCGTCAAGAAGGGTATCCCGAACGACAAGGTGAAGATCGTCTGCTGCGAAGGCAACTTCCACGGCCGTACCATCACCATCATCACGATGAGTAACGACCCCGAGAGCTATGCCAACTACGGCCCTATGACTCCCGGTTTCATCCGTATCCCCTACAACGACCCCGACGCACTGGAGCAAGTGTTGGCTAAGGAAGGCAAGGAAATCGCCGGTTTCCTGCTGGAGCCCATCCAAGGCGAGGCTGGTGTCTATGTGCCGGATGATGGCTACCTGAAGAAGTGCTACGACATCTGCAAGAAGTACAACGTGCTGTTCATGGCCGACGAGGTGCAATGCGGTATCGCCCGTACGGGTAAGATGCTGGCTTGCGACCACGAAGGTGTGCGCCCCGACATCCTCATCCTGGGCAAGGCCCTCGGTGGTGGTGTGGTGCCGGTGAGTTGCGTCTTGGCCGATGACGACATCATGCTGAACATCAAGCCCGGTGAGCACGGCTCGACCTTCGGTGGCAACCCGATTGCTGCCCGCGTGAGCATCGCCGCCCTTGAGGTCATCAAGGAAGAGCACCTGATGGAGAATGCCGAGCGTCTTGGTAAGATCTTCCGCGAGGAAATCGGCAAGATCAAGAGCCCGATGATTGAGAAAGTTCGTGGTAAGGGTTTGCTCAACGCTGTGATTATCAAACCCAAAGACGGCAAAGAAGCTTGGGACGTGTGCCTCAAGATGCGTGACCTTGGCCTGCTGGCCAAGCCCACCCACCAGCACATCATCCGCTTTGCTCCGCCCTTGGTCATCACCGAAGCCGAGCTTCGCGAAGCCATCGAGATCATCAAGAAGGCCATCGCCTCGTTCGAATGATTTGATGCGTGATTCACTGAAACAATGCCTGCCTGTATTCAGGTGGGCATTTTTTTTCAGTGATACGTTTTTTTTTGACTATTTTTGTCCGTCAAAAATAACACTATTATGAACAAAACCTCACTAGTTTTAGCATTGGTCATCTCCTTGTTTTTAACCTGCTGTGGCCAAAACGAAATTGCAAACAACAACGAAGAAAAAACTATGAACACTACCATGAACGACCTGCTGACGCGCCGCAGCGTGCGTAGCTATACCGAAGAAGTGCCTCCCATGGAGGTCATCGAGGAGGTCTGCCAAGCCGGCACCTATGCCCCTACGGGCATGAACCGCCAAGCCCCTGTCATTGTCGCCGTCACCAACCGTGAAGTGCGCGACCGTTTGAGCAAACTCAACGCTGCCGTCTTTGGCCCCGACAACGACATGGACCCGTTCTATGGTGCCCCTGTTGTGTTGGTGGTACTGGCTGACACTACTGCCGCTAGGACATGGAAAGAGGATGGTTCCCTCGTGATGGGCAACTTGCTTAATGCCGCTCATGCCAAAGGCCTGGGCTCCTGCTGGATACATCGTGCCAAGGAAGTCTTTGAGACAGAGGAAGGCAAAGCCATCTTGAAGGATGCTGGCATCGAGAACGAGAATCTTGTGGGCATTGGCAACTGCATCCTCGGCTATACTGCAGGCGACTATCCTCAAGCCGCACCTCGTAAGGACAACTACATCTATTGGATTAAGTGATTTGAAGGGAGTGGGAACGGAAAACCGTTTCCACCGCTTCCTCATAATCTTTTAGCGCATTGATTTTCTTAATCTTGCGCCAGATGTCTTGTGGATCGTCGAAAGAATACATCAGATACGACCACAATTCCTTCATGCGCCCCAACACCTTGGGGCTGCCACCGGCGTGACGCAGGCGGTCTTCATACAGGTCGAGGACGTAGTTGTGCAGGCGTTCCGTCTGCCGCTTCGCGTCATTGCGAGGAGGAACGACAAAGCAATCTAGGCCGTTGTTCTGGATTGCTTTGTGCTTCGCAATGACGGAGGCCTTGATGTCCTCCGCCAAAAACGGATTGGCAAGCAATCCACGCCCCAGCATGAATTGGCCGACAGTCTTGCAGGTTACTGAGCCTGTCGAAAGGCCGTTTATGATGCAATTCATCCTTTCAAAGCTCTCCACCGAAAAAACATCCCCATTATACACCAATGGTGCATTAATATAAGGTGTCAACGCCGCAAACCTTTCCACATCAGCTTCACCTTTGTAAAGCTGTTTGCCGATGCGTGGATGGATAATCAGCTCGCTCAAAGGGAACTTGTTGAAAATCGGGATGATGGCGTTAATTTCGTCTGGGCTAAAATAGCCCAAGCGGCATTTTATGCTGAATTTCATGTCGCCGATATGCTCGAAGACACCTTCCAACATGGCCTCCACCTTATCAGGATAGGGCAGGAGACCGCTGCCGCGTTTTTTGTTGGCCACACGTGGGAAAGGACAGCCCATGTTGAGGTTAATCTCCTTGTATCCCAATTCCTTGCATTGCTTGGCGAAACGCAGGATTTCCTCCGCATCGGTGCTGAGGATTTGTGGGGTCAAGGTCTCCACATCGTTGCAGCGTGGGTCGATTTCCTCTCCTTGCAGGTTCTTGGCGTGTTCTTCTTTGTGTATGCCAGTGAAAAAAGGCGTGTAGAACTTGTCGATGCCGCCGAAATGCCGCTTGAAAACATTGCGGAAGGGCGCATCGGTGATGCCTTGAAAGGGTCCCAACGAAAGCCGCACGTCGCTCATTTCTTTTTGGACTTCTTGGTTTTGGCAGGTCCTTCTCCAGCTTGGTTCCAACGAACGATGCTAAACGCTATCCAGGTGATGAGTAGCACGAAGGTCAGGTAGACGGAAATGCGGCTGAGGTAGTCGCCATGCTTGGCGTAGAAAGTCACCTTGTTGTTGGCCTTCAGCGTTTCGCGGATGGCATCGGGTTCCCAATATCGGGTCTGTTGCAGCACGTCGCCACGCTGATTGAAGAATCCCGAGCGTCCCGTGTTGGCCGAGCGGGCGATGCAGCGGCGGTTCTCGATGGCCCTCAGTTTGGAAAACTCAAAGTGTTGCTTGTAACCTGGCGTGTCGCCCCACCAGCCGTCGTTGGTGATGACGAAAAGCAGGTCGGCACCCTTCTTGCAGAACGTGCTGACATATTCTCCAAAGGCACTCTCGTAGCAGATGGCGGCACCCACTTTGTGCTCACCGAAGGTCATCACCTTCGCTTCGGTGTCAGTTTTCAAGGTGCCACGGGCGATGCCCATGGTGATGCTGAAGTTCTTCAGGAAGCCCATCCACTCGGGGATAGCCTCCACGCCAGGCGTGAGCTGCGACTTGTTGCGATGTTGCAGGTTCACCGTATCGATGAGAAGGGCCGAGTTGTGGCAATAATAGAATTTGCCATTAGACAAGGGTCTTGCGGGGAAGTCGTCTTCCATGCCTTTGGGCACCCATTCGTAGGTGGTGCCGCCGATGACGAAGGCCATCTGTGGGAAGCGTTTGATGTAATCATGTAAGGTGTTGAGCGCCTTCGATTTGTCGATTTCATGCAGCCAGATGCCTTCTTGTATGGCCGACTCGCTGCTGACCACAAATCGTGTGTTAGGCGTGACCAAAGGCAGCGACAAGTTGATGTTGTTTTGTATGACTTGGTCGTAGAATTGACTGTTAAATTGCTCGTTCCAAGGGTCGCAGTTCTGCTGCACGACGATGACTTCCGTGTCGACGCCTTGGTCTTCGTAGTGCTTATAGACATACGTGCTAAAGATGATGGGCACAAGGAGCACCACCACTTCGACACCAATATTAATAAGGAGTGGTTTCGTCTCTCTCGACTTGAAATGCAGAATGATGTTGGTGATCAAGATGTTGACCAAAAGAATCCATAGCGATCCGCCGACCACGCCTGTGTATTCGTACCATTGTATCCATTCGACATGACTGGAAAACACGTTGCCGAGATTGAGCCAAGGCCATTTGGCGGCCCAGAGGTAGGTGAGATACTCAAAGGCGAGCCAATAGGGGATGAGGAAGAGATTGCCCAAGGGTTTGTTGTACACTTTTTTCTTCGTGAGATGGAACACGATGAACACGATGGTCATGAAAAGGGCATTCAGCAACCAAGCGGCGATGGCGGCGGGGGTAGCGTTCCACACCCACCATGTCGTAGCCACGTTCCAGATGAGGAAGGCGAGATAAGAAAGCCAAAACAGCCTCGTTTTTTCGCCTTGTGCGGCGCGGTTTTCAAGAAGTAGCAAGGGCACGAAACCGATGAAAGCCAGCGGGGCGATGCCCCAGGTGGGCCATGCTGCTGTGAGTAAACCTCCTGCTAGAATGGTTAACAATATATTGCGCATTTTGGAACTCTTGGCGGTCGTTGAGCTTGTCGATACGTTGCCACCTTTCTTATGTTTTTTCATCATAACTTCTACAAAATTTCGGGCAAAAGTACAATTTTACAGATGAATACGTCATGTATTTCAATTTATTGCCTGGTGTTATCAAGAAAAAAACTATCTTTGCACAAAATTTTGTCCAATGAAGAGAACGTATCGCGTGGCGGGTCACAAGTTCGCCGTTATCATGCCCGACAACAATGTGGCTTGGAATGAGATGAATCCTTATGAGCCATTTGTTTGTGAGGATACTGATGATTGCCTCTTTACTGCGGAATTGCTCGAGGCCATGCCTGATACGTCAGGAAAGCAGAAAGTGACGGTCAGTTGCGAAGGTCCCGATATGCCGCGGATCGAGTTATATGAATGGAACGGCGAGTGGTTGATGGAAATCGCTCCGGTCATGGAAGCTCCGGTGCGGGTATATCTTTTGACTGACAAGGCCTTTACAAAGGCGAGGTTCCGTGTTTTGGGTAGCTTGTATTTTTCGGTAGGTACGTCGATAATGCTGATGTATGCTTTTGCCACGGCGCGCAAGAATACGCTACTGATGCATGCCTCTGTGACGATGAAAGACGGCAAGGGTTATGTGTTTTTGGGAAAGAGTGGTACGGGCAAGAGCACGCATAGCCAGCTGTGGATTAATAATATAGAAGGATGTTCGCTGCTGAACGATGACAACCCTGTGATGCGTGTCATGGACAACGGCGAAGTGCGAATCTTTGGTTCACCCTGGAGTGGCAAGACACCATGCTACCATAATGTAGATGTCCCAGTGGGTGCTATCGTCAACCTGCATCAGGCCAAGAAAAATGCCATCCGTCGACTATCGTTGGTGGAGGCCTACGCGGCTATGTATGTCTCTTTCTCGGGCTACCGTTTCATCAAGGAAATGGCAGATGGGCTGCATGACACCAACGAAAAAGTCGTCAGCACGGTGCCGTGTTATGCTTTGGACTGCCTTCCCAATGCTGAGGCGGCTTGGCTTTGCCATAAAACCGTGACACAATAATGAAACAGGATATGCTGATGCACAGGGACTTGGAGTCCTTGCAGGAGGGTAAGTTGGTTGCCATCGTACCTCAGGGTATCAGCATGTTGCCGTTCATTGAAGGGGGAGTGGATCAAGTGTTTTTGTTGAAAAAGGAAAAAGTGGAGATGGGTGATATTGTGCTGGTGGAATATAAAGGCAAACATATCCTTCATCGTGTATATGCCATTGATGGTGAGAAAGTTGTTTTGATGGGTGATGGCAACCTTGAAGGCACGGAAGCAGTTATGGTGGAGGAGGTTATGGGCACCGTGGTTGAAATTGTCCACAAGGGTCGTCGGCGCAAGCCAGGCAAGGCATGGCTCTGGCGACATAGCCTCCCGCTGAGAAGATATATGTTGAAGTTACATAGAAAATGGAATAAACTGAGGGCTTCGTCCTGCGTCTCGCGTCCCGAAGTCCCGTGTCAATAATACGAATATGAAAATCAAGAAAGGTTATAGATTACGCCCTTTGGGCAAAGAATACATTCTCGTCGCCGAAGGCCTTGACGTCTTGGATGCTAACACTATGGTGTCGATGAATGCGACGGCGGCCTTCCTTTGGGAAGCCGTCGAAGGCAAGGAGTTTAACGCTGAGACCTTGGTGCAACTCCTTCTGGACGAATACGAAGTCGACCGCGATACGGCCGAAAAAGATGTGAAGGCGTTGCTTCAAACATGGAACGAGGCTGACGCTATCGAGGATTAATCGCTATGTAGAGACGGAGTATGTACCGTCTCTATCAAACCACACATTATTAATTAATAAGGTACGCCATGTCCCCTTCCGAAAGTCAGTATTTCGCCCTGCTTCGTTCTGCCCTTTGGGACACGCTTGTCACTATTGAAGGCCCCATCGACTGGAGCGAGGTGATGCGTATTGCCCAGCATCATGCCAACGAGGCTTTGCTGTGTGGCGTGGCTTCGCAGATGACAACCGACAACCGTCCTTCGGAGGCCATGCTTGGCAAGATGCAATCGGTGATGCGCAACAACCTGCTCCGTCAGTTGCGTTTGAGGCAGATTTTGGCATCGGCGGTGACCTTGTTGCGTGAGCATGGTATCGAGTCGGTGCTGCTCAAGGGTTTTAGTCTGGCCATGTTGTACCCCAATCCTAATTTGAGGCAGTTTGGTGACATTGACCTTTTCGTGGGCCTTGATGACTTCCACCAAGCCTGTACCTTATTGCGCTCCTTGCCTGGTGGCTACAACTGGGGCGAGGAAGTGGAGGTGGGCCACCACTATAACATTGAGTTTGGCAACTATCCCATGGAGATACATCGTGTAAGCGCCGAGGTGGATGACAGTAAGGAATCCGAGGCCTACGCTGCCATCGAGCGTGATGGACTATATGCCAATACACAACGTGTTGATTTGGAAGGTTTGGAAATCAGCATTCCATCCAAGGAGTTTATGGTGTTTTTCACCTTCTACCATGCTTGGCACCATTTCTTGACTACAGGTGTGGGTTGGAGGCAAATCGCCGACGTGGCTATGACGCTTCACGCCTACCACGGACAACTTGACCTTGACAAATTGCGTCAATGGCTTTCAGAAATGGATTTAATGCGGCCTTGGCAGGTTTTCGGCTGTTTGATGGTGGAACAGCTTGGTCTTCCCGAAGTGGAGATGCCGTATTATGATGTCTCCTGTCAGCGCACGGCACAACGCCTTTACTGCAATGTGATGGAAGCTGGCAACTTTAGCCGTAACAGCAAGTTCAAGCAACGCCGTCCCAAGCGCAAGCTATTCCGAAAGATACATTCATTCTTTGGCATTTTTGTCGATTTCTTCTACCGTTTCCGCATATTTCCCTCGGTTGCTTTCAGGGAAATGCAGGCTGCTATGAGGCAAGTGATGATTAAAACGATGCGATTGAATGATATTAATTAGATTAATTTTCAAAAAAAGAGATTTTTTGCTTGTATGTCGAATTATTTTATTATTTTTGCAGCGTCAAATGTATGAAAAGAAGATTTGAACACAAGGTAATTAACAATAAATCAAACAATTAAAACTTTAAAAAAATGAAAAAGATGAACAAAACTTACGAAGCCCCTGTGGCTGAAATGATTAAAATGCAGATGCCTACTGTACTGATGGGATCTGGTCAAGGTGATCCCGCTCAAGGTGGTCCTACTCCTCCTCCTTTCCCGTAATCTTAGGTGTAAAAATCAGTATTATCAAATAAGGAGAAATTAAACAGTTAAATTTAAAAAGAATAACATCAAAATGAAAAAAATTGTAAGAATATTGTGCTTAGTCGCAATGGTGGCTTTGGTTGCTACTTCATGCAGGAAGAAAGTCGAGAACACCAATGTTACTGTCGTTTTGGAAGAGACTGCTGGTTTTGAGGCAGGTCCCAGTTTTGACGGTTCAAAGGCATATCTGGATCCTAATGATTATAGCTTCAGATGGAATGATAATGACGAGATTGCTTTCTACAATCTGTCATCGAATTTTACTGAATCGACTTGCACCAAGCTCACCGCTGTAAGCGGCAGTGAAGGAAAGAAGAGAACCCAATTCACGGGCCCCAACGTTGGTGCAAAGAAAGATGGTTACTTCGTGTTTTACCATGCCGAAAAGGCTGCTGGTACTCAAACTGGTGTATTGCAAGGCGAAGGCAATGTGGAAACTTTCACCGTTTCTGCCACCCAGACCTATGATAAGAATCGTCTGATTGACACCAAAGCTTTGACGATGGCTTGCGAGACTACAGACCCAGGTGTTTTCACTTTGCAACATATTTTTGGTTTCCTCAATGTTGGTATTGGCCATAATAATGCTGCTAATGGACAAGTGGATTATATTACTGTAACCGATGATCAGTGGCATCTTACTGGTGATTTGTCTCTTAAGTTGGATGAGGTTAATACCCAAGAACTCACTGCGATGATTAATCGTTTGGCAACTAACGGTGATGATGCTACGTATCAGGCTGCTCTTGCCAATTACCTCCAACATTCAGGATATTGTGCCTCTGGCGAGCTGGGGAATACCATTACCCTTGATTGCGACGACGTTGCACTTACGCTGAATCAATATAGGTATTTCTTCATCCCGCTGCGTCCGGGTGCCTTGTACAAGGGATTCACTGTTACCGTCCATTATACGAGTGGTGCTACATCCTCTTATCACTTCGGAGAAGACTTGGCCAATCTTATCAAGCCTGGTTACTTTACAAATGTCTATACCCTTACAGGTGGTCAGTGGTACATCAATAATGCATGGGTTAATCCGTAATACATTATTATCTTGTATAATTGAAAAAAAAGCACTTCCCGAAAAGGAGGTGCTTTTTTCGTTTCCTGCTGTAGAGACGCAATTCAAAGATTCGACGGAGTCAATGCTTTGTGTCTCTAAAATCCCGCACGGAACAATGCACAAAAAAAGAGACGCAAGATTTTGCGTCTCTCTATTTGTTGTGGTACCGACGGGAATCGAACCAGTGACACGAGGATTTTCAGTCCTCTGCTCTACCAACTGAGCTACGGTACCTCCGTATTAACTTCATTGAACCTTTCGGTTTGCGGCTGCAAAAATACGATAAAATTCCTTATCGGCAAGAAAAAATCTTCAAAAATTGAGATTTTTTTATTTTTTATTTTGTTTATTGTTGATATTCAATTAAATAGAATAAAATTCTAGTAATTGTGACAATAAAAACTTGCTCAACGAGTTAAAAAATCGGATATTTGCACGCTCTAACCCCTCTTCTCCTCTGTTCAGGGGGACCGAGTGGGGGTAGAGCGTGCACGAGATATTATCATAATAATATGAGAACTACTTTCTTGAAAAGCATTTTGGTAGCCGCGTTATTGGTATGGCTGGGGACGGATGTCTTCGCTCAGGCTGATGCGGATTCGCCATATTCCTTGTTTGGCGTTGGGCAGGTGAGGGACAAATCCATGAATGTCAGGTTGAAGGGCATGGGTGGTACTTGCAATGCTATGTTTGGCATCGGCATGATTAACAGTGAGAACCCCGCATCATACGCCAAGATCGACTCGCTGGCTTTCCTTTTCGATGCTGGTATCTACTTCAAGACGTCGACCTTCAGCACCTCCTCTCTCTCCGAGCGTTCCGCCAATGCCTCGTTCGACTACGTCGCTATGGCTTTCGGCCTTACTTCATGGTGGAAGTTGGCCCTCGGTGTGCAGCCTTTCAGCACTACGGCCTATACCATGATAGTGGATGGCAACAACCCCGATGTTGGCAGTTATGCCACACGCTTCAAGGGCACGGGCGGCCTGAATCAAGCTTATGTGGGCACTGCCTTCAAATTAGGCAAGCACTTCGCCATTGGTGCTAATGCTTACTATGTGTTTGGCAACACCCAAACTGAGACCACGCTCTATTTCCCCGACTCCCTGTATATGATAGGCACTCGTCGCAACCTCGACTTGATGGTCAGCTCCTTCATGTTCGATTACGGTCTTCTCTTCGATGCTAATGTGGGCAACGACATGAAGCTGAGCCTCGGCGTGACCTATACACAGCCTGTTAGGTTGAGAGGAAAGCATACTCTGTTTGTTCGTTCCATCGAGGCGGATGATGAAACCGAGATAGAATATATCATTGACACCTTGGTGAACAAAACCACGGTGACCAGGACGAAGATGCCGCAGGGTGTCGGCTTTGGCATAGCCTTGCAGAAAAACGAACATTGGACCATCGCCGCCGACTTCAATTGGATGCAGTGGTCGAAATTTGCTCGTGAAGGTGTCACCGACCCCTTGCAGGATTCGTGGAGTGCATCATTGGGCTTCGAATTCACGCCCAGCCATTCGAACATCTCTGGCTATTTCAGGAAGATGTCGTATCGCATTGGAACCTACTATAATCATGGGTTCATCAACTTGTTGGGCAGCGATGGTGAGAACCATAGCATCAACAAGTTTGGCGTGAACGTAGGTGCTTCTTTCCCCTTGCCCAAGACCCTGTCGAAGATTAACCTGTCCCTGGAAGGTGGACAATACGGCACGCGCGCCGGTGGCCTGATACAAGAGCGTTATTTCAAGGTGGACCTTGGTGTCTCTGTGTTTGAGCATTGGTTCATGAAACGGAAATATAGATGATTTCATGCCGTTTTTCGTTTTGGAACGATATTTGAAGAAAACGTAAACAAGTTAAACCCTAAAAATAAAGAGAGAGATGAAAACTAAAAGATTTGTGTTGATTGCCGTCGTGATCGGAATGGCAATGAGCGTTTCAGCCCAAGAGGCAAAGGAATCGAAGTACGGAGCCGATAGCGTGGCTTGCGTGACCAACCTTTCCACCTACCGCGAGTACTTCAAGCAATGGGAGGCCGCCAAGTTCGCCCCCGAGTCCGTTAGCATGGAGATGGTGACCGCATGGAGAGAGGTGTTCCTCAACTGCCCTCGTGCCAGCCAGTACACCTACACCAACGGTGAGAAGATCATGGAATACTTCATCCGCACCAATCCCGCTCAGAAGGACGCCTACATCGACACGCTTGGTATGTTGATGGATGCCCGCGCCCAGTACTTCTCCGTCGACCCGAAGACAGGCAAGTCGCAAGTGGCCAGCATCATGGGTAGAAAAGGCCTTCTCATCTACACTTACAATAAGAACCGTTACGAAGAAGCCTACAACGTGCTGAAGAACGCCGTCGAACTGGACGCTTCGCAGCTGCAGGGTGCTTACATCGACGCTTACTTCAAGGCCACCATTGACATGGTGAACAACGACAAGGCCGAGAAGATGACGATCATCAATGTCTATCAGGAACTTTCCGAAGTGGTGGATAACAACATCGGTGCTCTGGCTGAGACGGAAACCCAACTGGTCGCCGCAAAGGAAGAAGCCGAGGCCGCTGGCGATGCTGAAGCTGTGGCAGGCTTCGACAAGCAGCTGGAGAAGAACGAGAAAACCATTGGTATTAATAAAGGTGTGAAGAACAACCTCGACAACTTGTTCCAACCCTATGCTTCCTGCGAAGACCTGATCAAGGTGTTTGCCGCCAAGATGGCCGAAACGCCGGACGATGTGGTGCTCCTCAAGCGCATCACCACCATCCTTGATAAGAAGGACTGCACAGATTCGAAACTCTTCTTGGATGCTGCCGTCAGACTCAACGAACTGGAGCCCAGCCCGGAGGCTTCCTACAGCTTGGGTATCAAGTTCTTCAAGGATAAGAAGTACAGCGATGCCGCCACCTTCTTTGAGCAGGCCACCAAGACGGAAAACAACGACCGTAAGTATCGTGCCTATCGTAACCTGGGCATGTGTTACGAAAACATGGGCAGCCTGTCGCGCGCTCGTGACATCTACAGAAGAGCCGCGCAGGTCGACCCGACCAACGGCGAGCCTTACCTCCTCATTGGTATGCTCTATGCCGGAAGCTCCAAGCAGTTCAGCGGTGAAATCGAAAGTGGTGCAGTCTACTGGGCTGCTGTCGACAAGTGCATCAAGGCCAAGCAACTTGACCCCTCCTGCGCTGAAAAAGCCAACGCCTTGATTCGCGCCTACAGTGCCGCCTTCCCGACGATGGAAAAAATCTTCTTCAACGACTACAACGAAGGGCAGAGCTTCCAAGTGGGTGGCTGGATCGGCGAAACGACGACCATCAGAGCGAAGAAGTAATTGAAACGTCTACTGAAAATAGGACTCACACTCAACATCACAGCCATCATGGCTGTGATGTTGTTTTCGTGTTCAAACCCCGATGCCGTGGTGATGGAGATGGGATCGGACGACACGCTGTCGGGCGTTATCGCCGACAGCGTTGTTTTCTATCGAAGCGACTCGGGTTTCGTCAACCTTGAGCTGCACACCCCTCGCATGGTGCGTGTGGAGAACGATGACGACATCATGGAGTTTCCGCTGGGCTTCGATGTCTACATGTTCGACCACAAAACACAAACCACAGAACTCCATGCTGACTATGGCAAGAGCTACGGCAAGCAGAAACTCATCGAGGCACAAGGTAACGTCATCGTGAAAAACTTCGGTAGCGAGGAAACTATGTACTCCGACAAGCTCTTTTGGTATCAGGATTTGAAGATGATCTATACCCGTTCTCATGTGAAGATTGTCACGCCCGACAAGCAAATCGAGGCCGACAGTTTGGTGGCGCGCGAGGACTTTACAGAATATACCATGTACTCGGGCAGTGCCTTGCTCGATGTTGACGAGGAGGAATGAGCCATGAATAGTTGGATTGTCGTAGCGATAACCTTGTTTTTCTCGGCCCTCTGCTCGGGCTTGGAGATTGCGTTCAACAGCATTAACCGCCTGCAATTGGAGGTGGAGCTGACGAAAAACACCTTTTCTGCCAGAATCATCAGCCTGTTTTATAAGAACCAGTCGCGCTTCATCACCTCGTTGTTGCTAGGTAACAACATCGCTCTCATCATCTATGGCATGAGCATGGCGCAGATTTTGGATGCGCCTGTCAATCATTGGCTGCAGACCATCTCACTTGACAACGACTTCATGGTGCTGCTGGTGAAGACCATTCTTGCTACCTTGTTGGTGCTGCTGGCGGGCGAGTTCCTGCCCAAGATGTTGTTCCGCATCAACCCCAATGTCATTTTGTCGTTTTTCGCCTTACCGACCTTCATCTGCTATTGCATACTGTATCCTCTGATTTTGGTTTACACGGGCATCTCCGAGTTCATCATTCGCCGTATCCTGCGCCTGAAGGTGGACAGGGAGGAATACAAGTTCAGCACCGTCGACTTGAACGATTACATCGCTGAATATGCCGACCCTGAGGAAGCTGATGAAGACATGCAACAGGAGATCCAACTGTTCCAAAATGTGATGGAGTTCCGCTCGGTGAAGCTTCGCGAGTGCATGTTGCCGCGCAACGAGATTGAGTCCGTGAAAATTACCGATAGCATCGACGCGGTGAAGGCACGTTTTGAGGAAACCAAACACTCCAAGCTTATCGTGATAGGCGAGAGCATAGACGACATCGTGGGCTATGTCCACCTCAACGACGTGGTGCGCGCCATCGCTGAACACCTCGACGTGACTATGGAAGACCTGGTACGTACTATCGGCTTTTTCCCTGAGACCTACACCGCCGACCGCTTATTGAAGCATTTCATCCAAAAACGGCAAGGTGTGGCTGCTGTCGTCGATGAGTTCGGTGGCACGGCAGGCATCGTCACCATGGAGGACGTGGTGGAGGAGATCTTTGGCGAGATTGACGATGAATACGACGTGGAGGAAGAGGTGGAACGAGTCATTGATGACAATACCTTCGTTTTCTCGGCTCGCCTCGAAATCGATTATCTCAACGACACTTACAAGCTCGACCTGCCTATTAGCGATGACTATGAGACTTTGGCTGGTATGATTCTTCACTACTGTGAAAGCATCCCTGGACAAGGCGAAGAACTGACGATAGGCCAATATCGTGTCAAAATCCTGAAAGCATCCAACATGAAACTAGATGAAGTGGAATTGAAAGTAGAAGATAAATAATTGAATTCCAATTTTTTATCTCCTTTCAATGGGACGGTGTCCGATTTTTGAAAAATAAAAATTAAACATTTAATCCCCCGCGTTGAAATCTTTACTAAATTTGCACGCTCAAAATTGAAGTTTAATAGTAATAAAAAATAGAAGTATTGAATTATGGCAGCAATTGAAAAAATCAGAAGACATTCTGGATTGTTGATCGCAATTATCGGTATTGCATTGTTAGCGTTTGTCTTGCAAGACCTTTTCCAAAGTCAGGGAAGAAGCACTGGTCCCGTCGTTGCTACGGTTGATGGTGACAAGATTTCGGTGAGGGACTTTGAGCAGCTCAAGGACAAGAACCTTGAGAACAGAAAGGCCCAAACCAACAACAACAACCTTTCTTCCGCCGAGACTTACAGCATCTACAACAACACGCTGGAAGAAATGATTAAGGACAACCTCATGACCAAGGAATACGAGGCTGCAGGTATAGGCATCACCCCTGAAGAGCTTTACGACCAGATGACGGGCGAGCACCCGCATCAGTGGATGGTGCAGAGCTTCAGTGATCCCGACGGCAACTATAGCAAGGAGCGCGTGCTGGATTACCTCCAGAACCTCGACCAGCTTCCGGCCGAATATTACGACCGTTGGCTCAGCTTTGAGAAGGAACTGAAGAAGGACCGTCTGGATACCAAGTTCAGCAACCTGGTGAAGGCTTCCTGTTTCATCCCCACCGCCTTGGCTGAGAAATACTACCAGAACAAGAATACGAAAGCCACAGCCGACGTCATCGTGCTGCGTTATGCCTCCATCCCCGATTCGACGGTGGTCGTCACCGATGCCGACAACAAGGCTTTCTATGAAGAGAATAAGTACCGCTTTGAGACGGACGAAAGACGCGACATCGAGTATGTCGTCTTCGAAATCAAACCGTCGCAGGAAGACCGTCAGGATGCACTGAAGCATGTGGTTGACATGAGAGAAGAGTTCGTCAACACTGAAAACGTGATGAACTATGTCAACGCCAACTCCGACAAACGTTATGACAGCACTTGGGTGGGTCAAAAAGATGTGCCTCAGACCATCGAAAAGGCCATCTTCGAGAATGGCAACGGTGTTGGTTTCGTGTTTGGTCCCTACGAGGATGAGGATGCCTTCAACTTGGTACGCATTGTCGACCAGCAGAACCGTCCCGACTCGCTGAAGGCCAGCCATATCCTCATCGGCTATGAAGGTGCTTTCAGAAGTGAATCGACGCTGACCGAAGAACAAGCACAAGCCAAGGCCGACAGCATTCTGAACGAGTTGAAGAGCAATCCCAAGAACGAAGAGCTGTTTGCCGAGCTGGCCGAGCAGTTCACCGACGACCCGTCTGGCAAAGGCAAGGGCGGTGACTTGGATTGGTTCACTGACGGACAGATGGTGTACGACTTCAACGAGTTTGTCGTCAATAACCCCGTGGGTACTCTGGGTGTGGTGAAGACCCCGTTTGGCTTCCATGTCATTAAGGTCACCGACAAGACCGAGGCTCAACCCAAGGTTCGTCTGGCTTACCTGAAGCACGAAATCACCCCCAGCACCAAGACCTACAAGGACATCTTTGCCGATGCCAACAAGTTCGTCATCGAGAACAGAACCTACGATGCCTTCAACCAGGCTATCGAGGAGCAAGGTCTCACCAAGCGCACGATGCCCAGAATGAGCAAGTCGACCACCTCGATTGCCGGTATCGACAACCCTCGTGAGATTGTCCGCTGGGCTTTCGACAAGAACAGAAAGGAAGGCGATGTGTCGGAGAAGATCTTTGAGCTTGACAACATGTTCGTTGTGGCAGCCCTCACGGGAATCATCAAGGAAGGTTATGCTCCTCTGAGTGCCGTCGCTGAGCAGTCGAAGTATCAAATCCTCAACAAGAAGAAGGGTGAGATTGCTGTTGAGAAGATGAAGGCTTGCGGCAACGACGTGAACAGAATGATCTCCGAGTTGGGCGCTGAGTCGACCACCGTTTCCGACGTCACCCTCGATTCACGCGTGCTTGGCAACTTTGGTGTCGAGGCCGACATCATCGGTACCATCCTTGGCATGAAAGAAGGTGATGAAGTGGGTCCCATTGCAGGCAATTCCAGCGCATTCATCATCAAGAATGTGAGAATTCAGCAGGCAGCTCCCACCAACGACTACACAGAAATTGTCAGGGAAAAGACCAGCCAGTTCACCAACAAGGCGAGCGGCATCTACACTGCTTTGAAAAACCTCGCCAAGATCAAGGACAACAGAACCGAGATCTTCTGATGAGCGACATCATCGGTACTACAATGGAAAGGTGCGTTGCTAAAAACGCACCTTTTCTGCTATATGAAATACTAATTGCAGCGAAATTCCGTTTACATTATATTGAATGCAATTTAAAGCATAGAATATCATGAAAAAACTACATCTATTTTTGTTTGTTGCGGCACTGTCGTGCTTTGTGATGGGTTGCCGCAAGCCTGTTAATGTATCGTTTGGCGTTGAGTCGTTGAATGTTGCAGCTGAAGGAGGTACTTATACGGCTGAATTGAAGTCGAATGGCGATTGGACCATTGGTTCAACGGCTGAATGGCTCACGGTGTCGCCGACCTCTGGCAATGGTGATGCTACACTCACTTTTATAGCGCCCCCCAATCTTACGGGGCAGGTGCGTAACCAGAAAATCACAGCCACTACCAAGGACAATACGGCGTCGATGACCATAAGCCAAGTAGCTGGTGATGATCCTGTCCCAGAGCCTTACATCACCCTTACTCCCAACTCCATGTTGGGCGATTGGGAAGGTGGTTCGTTCCAGGTCATTGTGCAAGCTAATATAGCGTGGATGGTGACGGGTCTGCCCGAATGGATGGACTGTTCCACGATGGAAGGCAGCGGCGATGACACGCTTTATATGACCATGCGTCCTTTCCTTGAGATGAGCGACCGCGAGGCTTTTGTCACCTTTGGAGACGATAATACCTCTGCACAGTTCCATGTCAGGCAGTCGGGAATGAGCAGTGAGCATATCCTCACGGTCACGCCCAACGTGTTTCAAGTGCCTTACCCAGGCGATGTCATAACGATGACTGTGGCCTGTGACGAGGCATGGGTGGCCGTTCCCGAGGAGGATTGGATCTCCCTTGACATGACAGAAGGCGAAGGCAGTGGTGAGGTTGTGTTGACGGTGGCAGAGAATCCCCTGTATGTTTCCCGCCAGACCGCCATCAAATTCATTTCCGATTCCCATAATACCGTTGTGGTCGATATCTATCAAGAAGCCGCTCCTGACCCACATTTCCTTGAAGTCACGCCGATAACATTAAACTTTGGCCATGAAGGCGGAAGCCAAGAAATCGCCGTGGCTTGCGATGTGGAATGGACCATCGAGTTTTCCGATGATTGGCTGTCGCTGTCGACGACAGAAGGCACGGGAAACGGCAGCGTGACGATTACTGCCGACATCAATGTGTACAGTGAAGTCCGACATGCTGCCTTGAGTGTCATCTCTGGCAACCTGGTGTATAGGGTTATGGTGACACAAGAACCTGGCGAAGAGACTTTCGTGGCTAATGTAAGCCCCGACACCTTGTATGTTGCCCAACCGGGTGGTGCCAAGATGTTTGAAATCACCTCCAATACCGATTGGGTTTTGTCGGCACCATTTTGGGTTACCATGCTTGACACTTTTGGCTCGGGTGATGCCACCATAGAGATGATGGTGGGAGCCAACAACACCTATTCTAGTAGAATCGGCTACATCACCGTCATGCATAATGTCGCGGAACTAGCACGCGTGGTGGTGGTGCAGGAAGGCATACAGCCCATCTTGTCTGTCGATGTTGAGGAAATCGTTTTTACACGCGAAGGAGGAACACAATACTTCAATCTGACCTCCAACATGTCATGGGAGATTAGCAACTCGGAGGAGTGGCTGGCGTGCAGCCCTATGGAAGGCTCAGGTGATGCCGAAGTGGTGGTGAAAGCCGTGCAAATGAATGAAATGGAGCCGCGAGAGACTGTCCTTGTCATCAGAGGTCGGCATGGACAAATTGTCAATGTCATTGTGAGACAAACCCTCTGATATCTTGGTTTGACACAAAAAGAAAGATGGTTCAATGCATTGGACCATCTTTCTTTGTTTGTTTAGGTCGTGGGTTAGAAGCCCATGCCGAACCAGTACCAGAACTTATTTTCCATCTCCTTCCAGGCTTGGCGTGTAGAGGCGGCGAAGTCTGAAGTATATTGGTTGAGGAGTTCGGTGGCTTCCTTGGTCTTGCCGTCGGCAATCAACACCTTGGCGCGGCTTTCCACATCGGGAATTTCGTCGAAGGCCTTTTGCTCGAAGCGGTTGGCGGTGCCGAGGAGGGTCTGCTTGGTGCGGCCCCACTGCACGGTGGCAAGTTTGTTGGCCTTGCGGTAATGCCAAATCCAAGCTTCTTCACGATAGCGCAACTGCCCGCACTTGTCGAAGCCGTCGGGTACGGTGGTGGATCCGGAGAAGATGGGGATGCGCGGGCTTTGCCCCGGGTTGTCGCAGGCCATCCAGCAGATGGCACCGATTTCATCGGGCATCCAGCTGCGGCATTGGATGATGTGGTGGTAGCTGCTCCAAGCCACGGCAACAGTACGTTGGAAGTTGATGGTGCCAGGAGCTAAGTAATTAATGGTGTTCATCATGGCGCTGTTTACCCATGGGTTGGCCACAGGGCTGATGATGGTGTCTTCAACCACGCCGTCGTCGGTGCGTTTTTTGGCCACCATTTTCACGTTGCGAGTCATATCCATGTCGGTGCCTTCGTAAGTGCTACGGAACAACTCCATCACCTTGCTAATGTCGACGTTCTCATCGGGTTTCACCGAGAAAGGCAGCTCGGGCATGTCGCGGTTGAGGTTCAGTGAAGGTGCCAGCTGACTGAGGATGAAAAACTCGCGGTCGCTGTAGTTCTTGCCACCGCCGTAGGAGGCGCGGAAGGCCTTCCAGAAGATGAAGTCACCTTCTCCGTCCCAGAGGCCGTATTTCTTCGCCACGGCTTCGCAGTTGTCGGAACAGTAGAAATCCTTACTCTTGCGTTCCAGTTTGCCTATGCGGGCAATATTGGCCGAAACACCCACTTCATCGTCGGGGATGCGTTTGGCAGCCCACACGCCACCAATTTTGTCAGGGCCTTCGCCGAGGATTTCCATCTGCCACACCTCGTTCTTGTCGGCGATGGTGATGCATTCGCCGCCGTCGCCGTAGCCATATTCCTTGACGAGTTTGCCGATGAGTTGGATGGCGTCACGGGCGTTGTCGCAGCGCATCAGAGCCACACGCTCCAACTCCTCAATCATGAACATACCCTTGGAGTTGATCAAGGTATCTGGCCCCGAGAAGGTCGTCTCACCAATGGCCAATTGTTTCTCGTTGAGGCAGGGGTAAGCAGTGTTGAGGTAAGCGTAAGTGTGTTCCACCTGCGGGATTTCGCCCGCCAGTTCCACGTTACGGTTGTCGAAAGGATCTTCGGTGTGCATGGTGCCTTTGTAGACTTTGTGCATTTCGCCTTTTTCGTGGTCCTCGGCGGCTTCCCAGCGCATCCAGGTGCGGTAGCGGCCGTCGCAGGTGTGTGAGGTGATGACGGATCCGTCGGTGCTGGCTTTCTTGCCCACCATGATACTGGTGCAGTTGGCACCGACACGTTGTTCATTTTCGTCTTGTGCCATCGTGTTCAGACCGATGAGCAGAAGAGCGAAGAGAAGTAATGATTTGATTTTAAGCATATTAGAAATGTATTTTTGTTTGTGTTCAGAAGGGTGGCCTATCGATGGGCTCAGGGATCTTACATTAAACTGTTTGGGAGTCCAAAATTAAGAAAGAAAACGGTAAGTTTAGAAGTTTATGTGAAAATTATGATGATTCCCAAAATAATTCCTCAGTCACACTGTCGGCGAAGAGCATCTGCTGGTCGTTGAGGTAGAGGAATTCCCGTGTTTGTGAAAGGCGGCCTTGGACAATGAGGGGCTGAGCATGTCGCTCGCAATAAGTGGAAAAACGTTCGCCCATTTCGCGTTTCATGTATTTCAGATCAATGCCCCAATGTGTGCGGAGGCGCAACATGACATATTCGTCGTAGAGTTGCTCTGGTGTCAGCTCTTCTTTTTCGGACACGGGTCCTTCGACAGGATCAGAGATTCTTACGCAATACTTTTCCACACTTGAGACATTCCATTGTCTCGAGCTGCCGTCAAAAGAATGCGCCGAAGGTCCGAGGCCAAGGTAGGGCGTGCCGAACCAATACGAGGCGTTGTGTTTGGAGTGCATGCCTCTTTGGCAGAAGTTGGAAATCTCGTAATGCAGGTAGCCCTTTTCTTTGGTACGACGGCAAAGAATCTCATAATCGCGTAGGGCATCGTCATCGAGGACGGGCTGGACTTTGCCTAACTCGATTTGTTTGGTAAGGATGGAATTAGGCTCCAAAGTCAGTGCGTATGCCGAAAGGTGGGGGAGACTATAGGAAAAGAAAATGTCTAAGTTTTGGTTCCACCGATCAGCGTTGGAGGTGGGTAGGCCGTAGATGAGGTCGATACTGATGTTGCTGAAGCCAGCTTGTTTGGCCCAATCGAGGCACTGGTGGGCATGATGGGAGTCATGTTTTCTCCCTAAATATTGCAAATCGCAGTCAAAGAAACTCTGGATGCCGATGCTGAGGCGGTTGATGCCCAGGTTGTGCAAGAGTTTTAAGTATTCCAACGACAGCGTGTCGGGGTTGGCCTCCATTGTGATTTCAGCATCGGCGGCCACGGGGAACTGCATATTAATAAGGTAAAGCACATCGCCAATCTCCTCCGTGCTGAGCAACGAGGGCGTGCCGCCGCCGAAATAAATGGTGTTGACGGCTTCGCCATGTAAGTAGTCTTTGCGTTGCACGATTTCCTCCTTCAGTGCCTCCAAAAACCGATTTTTCAGTTTCATTGAGGGCAGCGAATAGAAACCGCAGTATCCGCATTTCGATTTGCAGAAGGGGACGTGTATGTATATGCTGGCCATGAGGCAAAAACAAAGATTCCCTTTCGGGGAATGGCAATCTCCATTCCCTGAAAGGGAATCTTTTTAGATAAGATTAATCCTTTTTGCAATTCTTGCAGCAGCCGCTGAGGCACTTGTAGCAAAGGCCAGCGAGGCAAGCACCTACCAGCGGGGCCACGATGAAGAGCCACACCTGCCCCATGGCGCTCCAGTATTCGCAGTTGGAGAACAGGGCGACGCCAAGCGAACGAGCGGGGTTGACGGAGGTGTTGGTCAGCGGGATGCTGATGAGGTGGATGAGCACCAAGGTGAGACCGATGGCCAGACCGCCAAACTTGCCGTTGGCGTGGCTGCTGTCAGTGACACCGAGGATAACCATCAAGAACACGAAGGTCAGCAGGGCCTCAACGAGGAAGGCACCACCAGTCGAGATGACTTGGTAGCCCGTTTCGGGACCGCCGCAAGCCTTCTGGAACATTTCGCCATAGCCGTTGGCAGCGAAGACACCCGTGGCGCTATCGCCTGTGGCTTTCCAAATCACAAGGAGCAAGGCACCAGCGATGATGCCGCCGATAAACTGGGCAGCCCAATAAGTGAGCATTTCCTTGAAACTCATGCGGCCGTTAACGAAGACGCCAAAGCTGACTGCGGGATTCAGGTGGGCACCCGAAATGTGACCGATGCCATAAGCCATGGCGACCACAGTGAGACCGAAGGCGATAGCGACGCCTAAGAATCCAACATGGCCAAACAAAGCGGTACCACAGCCACCGAAAACCAAAACGAACGTGCCGAACAATTCGGCGAAAAACTTGTTACATGTTTTCATAACGCTTAAATTTTTTAATTGATTATTAAGTTGTTACATTGTTTCCAAACCTTGCCGCACAAGGTCTTAACCCTATGTGACACTGCAAATGTACGAATTAATTGAACGAAGACAAGCCCTTTGGGAAAAAATATCTTTCAGCAATTATAGTGTTTTTGGTTTTAATCTGGTTTTCTTTTGATTTATTTCATAATTTTGCCATTCCATATAATAAAAAGTCCTTGAAAAAACGATGTGGTTTAATTTTGTATTCCTTTTTAGCATGAATATGACAAAACGCGTTATAATATTGGCATTTTCGCTGCTTATGGTTGCCCAGGTTTGGGCACAAGAAAGTAGCACCTACCGTTTCACCTTGGAGGACTGCCTGCTCTATGCCTTTTCCAACAACAATGAGCGCAAGTCGATGGAGTTGTCGCACCAGTCGCTGGAGACGACTTATGAGCAGTCGAAGCAACAACGTCTGCCCAATGTCAGTGCTTCTGTGGGACAGAATTTCTCAAACAATGCCAACGGATGGTCCACCACGGGCAACGTGGGCGTAGGATCGTCGGTGACGATTTTCCAAGGTGGCAACATCAACAACACCATCGAGCAGAACCGCCTCAACGTGGAACGCAACGGTGTACAGCTGGAGCGTTACGACAACCAGTTGGCCGTGCAGATTTTGCAAAGTTTCCTCTCCATTATCGGCAACCAGGAAAAGCTGAATTACCAACAGGAAGTGCTCAATACCAGTCGTGAGCAAGTGAAACAAGGTCGCGCGAGGTATCAGGTGGGCTCCATCCTCGAGAGCGACTTACTGCTCCTCGAAGCCCAGTACCTCAGCGACTCGAACAACATTCTCGACACAAGAATCAGCATTGGTCAGGAACTACTCGACATGAAGGTGCTGCTGTCCATGGACCCGACGGCTGCCCTCGACATCATCTCGCCCGACGCCGAAAACCTTGACGGCATGATGGAGACCCTTCCCACGGAAGAAGAGGCCATCAACCAAGCTGTGGAATATATGCCCGACCTGCGCATGAGCGACTACGACATTCGCTTGGCCGAGAAGAGCGTTGACCTAGCACGAGGTAACTATTTCCCTTCCATCTCCGCCAACGCCAACGTGGGCATGGGCGTGCTATCTTACGACAGCCAAGGTAACACACAGTGGTATGGCAAGCCGACCGAGTCAGTGGGTGTGTCGATGAGCATCCCGATTTACAGCCGTGGACAAACCAGGGCCAACGTGAAGAAAAGCCGCATCGCTCTCGAACAGGCCCATCTGGATTACGAGCAGGAGGTTCTTGTGGTACGCCAGACGGTCGCACAGGCCTACCGTAATGTGATTACCGCCTACAACGCCTACAAGGTCTCACAGGCCAGGGAAAACGCCTACAACAAGAGTTTTAATGCCTATAATATCCAATTCCAGTACGGGAGCATTACCACGGTGGAATTGCTGCAGCAGCAGAACAATTATTTGAACGCGTTGAACACCTACATTCAGAACAAATATTCCCTGGTGATGAAACGTAAGATTTTGGATGTCTATATGGGCAAACCGATTACGTTGTGAATTCAGAATGTGGAATGAATTTTGAAATCTTGGAATTAGAAATCTTGAAATCTTAAGATATGAAAAAGAAAACGAAAATATGGCTGATTATTTTGGGCCTTCTTGTCCTCGTCATCGCCGTGAGTTGTATCGTAAAGGCAACGAAGTCGGCTAACAAGGAGCTTGTCATCCGTACCCATGTGGTCGGAGAGTACACCGTGGAGAACACCGTTACCGCTACAGGCACCATCGAACCAGTGGAGACCGTTGAAGTCGGTACGCAAGTGTCAGGTAAGGTGGAAAAGATTTACGTCGACTTCAACGACGTGGTGAAGAAAGGTGACCTGCTGGCCGAGTTGGACAAGCAGACCCTCAACCAGAGCGTGAGTCGCGCCAAGGCAAGTCTCACCTCAGCCGAGAGCCAGCTCAACTATTCCAGGCTTACCTATGAGCGCACCAAGCAACTTTATGAGGCTAAAGCCGCCACGTTGGCCGCCTATCAGGATGCGCAGAACAGCTATACGCAGGCGCAGATGAGTAAGAAGAACGCGCAGGCTTCCTACGATCAGGCTTTGGTTGATTTGGCCTACGCCGAAATTTATTCGCCCATCGATGGCATCGTCCTCGACCGCGCTGTGGAGGTGGGTCAAACCGTGGCCGCTTCGTTCAGCACGCCGACGCTGTTTACCCTTGCCAACGACCTCACCAAGATGCAGGTGGAAGCCGATGTTGACGAGGCCGACATCGGGCAGGTGAAAGTGGGGCAGAAGGTGACCTTCACCGTGGATGCCTACATGGAAGACAGCTTCGAGGGCACGGTGAGCCAAATCCGCATGAAACCTATCACCACAAGCAACGTGGTGACCTATACTGTCATTATTGATGCACCCAACCCCGACCAGAAGCTCTTCCCTGGTATGACGGCCAGCGTGACCATCGTCACAGAGGAACAGACGGGCTTGGCCGTGCCTGCCGAGGCTTTCAACTTCACGCCCGACGAACAGGTGCTGAAAGCCATGCGCAAGCCTGAGAAACCCGAAGGCCAGATGCCGGAACCTCCCCAAGGCGAACGTCCGCAGATGCAGCCTGACCAGATGCCTTCGTCAAATCCTACGATGGTATGGGTGAAGAAAGGCGACAACATGATGCCGCGCTCTGTGAAGACGGGCATGAGCGACGGTGCCTACAAGATTATCGAGCAGGGAGTGCAGGCTGGCGACTCGGTGGTGCTGTCGGCACAATATGTCGTCAAGGAAAAAGCGGTGAAGAAGGGCGAGAACCCCTTTATGCCAGGCCCTCCAGGTAGAAACAGGAATAATAATCAGCAGAAAAAATAAGATTCTCTTATGGCTGAGTTGCAATCCATCATTAAGGTCGAGAACCTCAAGCGGACTTTCATCGTTGGCAGTGAGGAAGTGCATGCCCTCAAGGGCGTGTCGTTCGAGATATACCAAGGCGAGTTCGTAAGCATCATGGGCTCGTCGGGCAGTGGTAAGTCAACCTTGCTCAATATTCTTGGCTGCCTCGACCAGCCTACCTCAGGGGAGTACCTCATCGATGGCATCTCGGTGCGTGAACGCACGAAAAACGAGCTGTCGGACATCCGCAACCGCAAGATTGGTTTCGTATTCCAGTCCTACAACCTCTTGCCGCGTACCTCTGCCATTGAGAACGTGGAGTTGCCTTTGGTGTATAACCCCGACGTGTCGCATCGTGAGCGTCGTGAGAAGGCACAACATGCCTTGGAATTGGTGGGCCTGAAGGACCGCATGGAACACATGCCCAACCAGCTCTCGGGAGGTCAACAGCAGCGTGTGGCCATCGCCCGCGCCTTGGTGAACGACCCCGTCATCGTGCTTGCCGACGAAGCCACGGGTAACCTCGACACCCGCACATCTTACGAAATCATGAGCCTCTTCCAGAGCCTCCACGAGCAAGGAAAGACTATCGCCTTTGTAACGCATGAGTCTGACATTGCGGTGTTTACAAGTAGAACTATATTCCTCCGCGACGGACACATCCTCCGTGACGAGCCTGTCTCGACCAAATCAGCAGCGGAAGCCTTGGCTGCCCTGCCCAAAGATAACGATTATTGACCATGGATATACTGAACCTCATAAGGATTTCTGCAAAAGCCCTGTTACGCAACAAGACGCGCACGGCCCTTTCCATGCTCGGCATCGTGATCGGTATTGCTGC
Organism: uncultured Bacteroidales bacterium; assembly: GCA_937902805.1. GTDB lineage: Bacteria > Bacteroidota > Bacteroidia > Bacteroidales > F082 > Limimorpha. The sequence goes on along the minus strand of CALEMB010000025.1, from coordinate 11,437 downwards.
CGTCATCGCCGTAGTCAACTTGGGCGAGGGACTGAAACAAAGCACCGCCAATCAGCTCTCTGACATGGGCACCAACCTCATCATGGTGATGCGCGCCAACCAAAGGCGTGGTGGCGTCAGTATGGGTTCGAGCAACGTGCAGTCGCTGAAGGTGCACGACTGTGAACTGATAGCGAAAAATGCCAAGAACGTCACTATGGTCAGCCCCGTGGTCAACAGCGGCGGACAGCTGGTGAACGGTTCCAAGAACTGGTCGGGCACCGTGTATGGCGGTTCGCCCGATTACCTCGAAATCAGGAAATACGAAATCGCTACGGGTGTCAATTTTACCGAAGAAGATGTCAAGAAATACGCTAAGGTCGGCTTGATAGGCCAAACTATTGTGGAAAACCTCTTCGACGACGGTGAAGACCCCATCGGCAAGACCATCCGTGTGGGCAATATGCCGTTTAAGGTCATTGGAACTTTGAAGGCAAAGGGACAGAACGGCATGGGCATGGACCAGGACGACCTCGTGGTGATGCCTTACAGCACCGTGCAGAAGCGCATGCTGGGACAAGACTTCATCCAACAGATCGTATGTTCTGCCGCTTCCGAGAATGTGGCCGAGGCCGCCGTGGAGGAGATCGAGACTATTTTGAGGGCCTCGCACAAGATTCCAGAAGGTGGCGAAGACGACTTCGAGGTGCGCACCCAACAAGAAATGTTGGAGATGATGTCGTCGATGACGGGGATGATAACCACCGTACTCGTTGCCATCGCCTTGATTTCGCTGTTGGTGGGCTGCATCGGTATTATGAACATCATGTACGTCACCGTGACGGAGCGCACCAAGGAAATCGGTCTCCGTATGTCGATAGGTGCCAAGAACGCCGCCATTTTGATGCAGTTCCTCACCGAGAGTATCATCCTGAGTCTGATAGGCGGTGTCATCGGTCTGCTGTTGGGCGTTGGGTTGTCTTATATCGTGGCTTTTGCGATGTCGTTGCCGTTTGTGATAAATGCGCTGTGGATGATGATTGCTTTTGTGTCGTGTGCCGTCTTGGGCCTCATTTCGGGCTTCTTCCCCGCCTTGAAGGCCTCGCGCACAGACCCGATCAATGCTTTGCGGTATGAATAGCCTATGAATAGGGCCAATACAAATATTATTGTAGACAAATATTTGTCCATCAGGAGAATAATTCTTCTTTCGATAGCCGTCACAGCAGCCTATTACTTTTTGTTCACCTTGAACCATTATTTCAGCAGGCCTACGTTTGACAACCAGGAGCAAATAATGGACGAGGATGAGGACGATGACAACCCCGATGCGATTCAGTTTCGCGATGCCCGCACCAACGCCAATGAGAGAGAAAGGGAGTTCTTCGAGTCGCCGGAGGCGGCCAGGAAGTATTTCTACAAGAAAATCTTGCTGAACATCCCGCTTACGTTCATCATGGTCTTTGCGGTGATATTGTATTGCAAAATGATTTTTGACAGGAACTACAAGCGCAGACTGGATGAATTGATGGTGATTGTCATAGGTGTATTGGTGATTACCTTTTTGTTGAGCACTTTGTGTACGCTGTTGCAATTAGAGGTCTTCCCTGATAGACCGGGTCCCCCGAGGACGACATTCCAATATATTATGAGAGGCTATCTGGGCGATTGCTCGCTGATGGCCATAGCTGTTATGGCAGTGTATCTGTTGCGTGCACTGTTTCGCGAGAAAGTGGCCGATGTCGAGAACGAGACCCTTCGCGCTGAGAATCTGGCTTCGCGTTATGAAGCCTTGGAAAACCAGATGGATCCCCATTTTCTCTTCAATTCATTGAACACCTTGAAATCGCTCATCGACGTTGATGGTGACAAGGCTGGCGATTTCGTCCACCAGTTGTCGAATGTGTTGCGCTACACCTTGAAAAACGAAGAAGTGGTGACTCTTGCCGAAGAGTTGGAATGTGTGCGTTCCTACTGCCAGATGATGAAGATGCGCTATGGCGACAACCTTCTTTTCGACCATAGCATCGACCATGACAAATACGACAGCTATTATGTCCTGCCGCTATCCATTCAGGGACTAATCGAAAACGCTATCAAGCACAATGTCATCTCCTCGCGACAGCCATTGATGGTGAAAATAACGACAGATGATGACAACCATTTGATAATCAGTAATAAAATTCAGCCAAAAATCGGAAAAGAAGAAGGAACCGGCATCGGATTGGCGAATTTGGCGGAACGATATCGCATCAAATGGAACGAAAATGTTGAAATTTTTAACGACGGAAAGATTTTTAGCGTAACTTTGCCTTTGAAACAAAACGACTAATCACCATGAAAGCACTGATTATTGAAGATGAAATGATGGCTGCGAAGGCTCTTCAGAAGTTGATAGGAGAGGTCAGCCCCGACACCGAAATCGTGGATGTGTTAGAGTCTGTCGAGGAAAGTGTGGAATGGCTGGAAAACAACCCCATGCCCGACCTGATGTTTATGGACATCCATCTGGCCGACGGCTCCTCGTTTGCCATTTTCGAAAAGGTCAACGTCACATGCCCGGTCATTTTCACTACGGCATACGATGAATTTGCCCTAAAGGCTTTCGAGGTGAACAGTCTCGACTATCTGCTGAAGCCCATCAGCAGGGAAGCTTTGGAACGCGCCATGAACAAGTTCCAGACGCTGGCGGGTGCCCGTTTCAACGCCGACAAGATTGAAAGGCTGTTGGAGCAGCTGGGCGAGAAGAAGAGATACAGAAGCTATTTCCTGCTGCCTGAGCGCGACAAACTTGTCCCCCTCTCCACGAAGGACATTGCCTACGCCTACATTGACGCCAAGTCGGTGAAGATTGTGACGCATGAGCATAAGAACTACTACCTGACCCACACCCTTGACGACCTGATGGCGCAACTCGACCCCGTCATGTTTTTCCGCGCTAACCGTCAGTTTATCGTCTCTCGCGAGGCCATCAAGGATGTCTCCATCTGGTTTGGCAACAAGTTGGCCATTAACTTGAATGTCGAAGTGCCCGAGAAGATTATCGTCAGCAAGGCTAAAGTCGCGGAATTCAAGTGCTGGTTCTCTAGTTAAGCATTCTACAAATTATTGATTTACAAACATTTCGCTAACACAAAGAAAAAAAGTTGGCGAAAAACATTCATCGTAAGGAAAAAGGTTGTACTTTTGCACCCACAAACGATGCTTCCGTAGCTCAGTTGGTAGAGCACCTGACTCTTAATCAGGGTGTCCAGGGTTCGACCCCCTGCGGGAGTACAACAAATCCGAATCCCTAACTTGAAATCAACGAGTTAGGGATTTTTGTTTTCTCTCACTTCCAGCTCGGGAGATAGAATCAGTTTTATCGTGCAGAATTAAAAAATGGCCGAGTTTTTTTTGTAATTTTGCCCAATTAATCTTTAAACTATCGGTAAATGTATGGTGAACCGGAAATGGATTAACGATTTGGTTGAGCCTGGGAAAGGTGACGTCCTTTCCCATGTCTACGATGGCCTGATGCTTGTGGCGATAATCATAGGCACGGTGCCCTTGCTGTTCAGGGAATATCGGCCGCTGTTCTGGTATTTTGACATCATTTCAGGTGTCATCTATATGGTGGACTATCTCCTTCGCTGGATAACTTGCGACCTACGTTCCGACAAGCCAAGATGGAAGGCGTTTCTCCTCTACCCGTTTACACCTATGGCCATCTTGGATCTCCTTTCCATCCTGCCCACCTTCGAAGTGGTCTCGTCATCCTACAGGCTGGCCAAGTCAGCACGTCTGCTCAAGATATTCCGCTTCTCAAAGATAGTCAATTACATCGGTCCTTTGGAGATATTTATCACGGTGATTAAAAAGCAGTGGAAACCCTTGTTGGCTGTCGTGCTTGTGGCCTTGTTCGACATTCTCATCACTGCCATCATCATGTTCCAGTCGGAGCAGGAAATTGACCCCGTGACAGGGGAGTATATCTTCAAGACCTTTCATGATGCCTTCTATTGGGCTGCCATCACGCTGACCACGGTGGGCTATGGCGATTTTAGTCCCGTGTCCGACATGGGCAAGACCCTCAGTATCATTTCTTCGTTGTTAGGGATTGGCATCATAGCTATGCCGTCAAGTATTATCACTGCGGGATATATGCAGGAATTGAACCGACGCTTGAAGGAAGAGGAAGAGAAACAGGGAACGGAGAAAAAAGAGGATAAAAATCAATAGTTACTCATGAAAATATAGCTTTTTTCCCTATTTTTGCTCATTAAAATAGTGAGATTCCAATTTTGATAACAATAAAATGACTTATTATGAATAAACCGTATCTTTTGCTATGCTCAGCGCTGCTATTGGCCTGTGGCATGATGGTTTCCTGCGGCGGGAGCCAGACACAATTTGAGATGCCTGTGGCGAAGTACGAGACCAAAGTGCTTCAACCCGAAACCAAAACCTACAGCATGACCTTCCCCGCAACCACCTGCGGCATCACTGAAATCAAGGTGTATCCTCAGGTTGACGGCATTGTCACGAAGAAGAATTACACTCCGGGTACCATTGTCCAGAAAGGACAGATGCTCTTTGTGATCGACCCCACCCAATATCAGCTCAACGTGCAGAGCGCCGAAGCCGACCTGAAGGTGGCCAAAGCCAGCCTTGAGACCACAAGACTGCAGTATGAGTCGAACCTGAAACTGCATGAAAAACACATCATCAGCGACTATGTGCTCAACACCAGCCTCAACGACTACAACTCGGCACAGGCCTTGGTGTCGCAGGCCCAGGCACAGCTCAACATCGCAAGGACCAACCTCGGCTATTGCACCGTCACGGCTCCGGTGACAGGCTTCATCGCTGGCAACGAGTTCAATGTGGGCGATATGGTGAGCAGATCCAGATATGTGTGTACCGTGAGCGACATCAGCAAGGTGAAAGCCAACTTCTCCATCACGGAAACTCAGTTGTTGAGCCTCGTCATGGAATACCACTTGACCACTGGCAAAAACGGCATGGAAGGTCCCAACGGCTCGCTCATTGGCGACGTGATGCCCAAAGTGAAACTCAAGTTGAAGGACGGCACCATATACCAAAAAGAAGGCAACGTGACCGTGATAGGTGCCCTCGTCAGCCAGACCACGGGTACGGCGGCTTGTGAGGCTGAGTTTGAGAATCCTGACGGTGTGCTTCGTTCGGGCTTGTCGGCCAATATCATCATCCCCTTCACGTTCGACAACGTGCTCAGCGTGCCGCAGACTGCCGCCGTGCGCCTGCAAGACCAGATGATGTTCTACCGCGTCAAGCAAGACGGCACGGTGGAAGGCATCATATGCAAGGAAGTGTTTCCCTCAAACGACGGAACGGAGTATTACATCCTCGAAGGCTTGAACGCCGGCGACGAGATTGTCACCAACGGCGCAGGCAAGTTGACGAATGGACAGAAAATCAGATAAGTTTAGAGTTGAGAGTGTAGAGTGTAGAGTAGTTTTATGTTTAGGGTTTTGAGTTGTCGCTTCGCGCATTGACTACGTCGAATCTTCGATTTGCGAGGAACGAAGCAATCCGGACAGAAAACTATGAGCTAAGAGTTAAAAGTTGAAAGTATGGAAAAAAAGAAGCAGAAATATTTCGTAAAACACTGGGTGGCGGCATTAACCGTTGGCGTGCTAGTCTGCCTTATCGGTATCGTGGGACTCAATTCGGTCTCGATTGAGCAATACCCCAACATCGCGCCTCCCCAGGTTGTTGTCACGGCTTATTACTCGGGCGCCGATGTCGCCTCAATCATGAAATCGGTTATCATGCCCATCGAGGCGCAGGTGAACGGTGTGGAGGACATGATGTATATCTCATCGACGGCCTTCTCCAACGGTAGTGCTCAAATCAACGTGTATTTCAAGCAAGGCACCGATGCCGACCAAGCCACCGTGAACGTGCAAAACCGTGTGAGTCAGGCGCAAGGTTTGCTGCCTGCCGCAGTGGTTCAGAACGGTATTACCGTCCAAAAGAGCGTCAACTCTATCCTGCAAATCCAGTCGTTGGAGAGTACCGACGATAGGTTTGACCAGAAGTTTATAGGAAACTACTTGGACATCAATGTGATGCCGCGTATCAGCCGTATCACGGGTGTGGGTAGCACCACGCTGCTTGGCGATACCTACGGTGTGCGAATCTGGATTAAACCTGATGTGATGGCCGCTTACGGCATCACCAGAGAAGAAATCGCGAATGCCATTCTGGAGCAACACCTTGTGTCGCCTGTGGGAAGCATTGAGAGCACGGTGAACAAGATTGACATTGAGTTCAAGGGACAACTCGAAGAAATGAGCGAGTTTGAGCAAATCATTGTGCGTGCCACCTCCGAAGGCGAGTATGTGCGCTTGGGAGATGTGGCCGACGTGGAGTTGGGTACCAAGTCGTATTCCTACCGTTCAAAGGTGGACGGACACCCTGGGGTGATGTTTATCGTCAATCAGGCCCCTGGCGCCAACGCCACCGAGGTCAACGCCGAAATCAACAAGGTGATCGAGGAAATCTCCAAGTCATTGCCTGCCGGTTTGGAATTCAGGCAGATGGAGACCTCCGATGATTTCCTTTACGCCTCCATCCACAATGTTGTTGAGACCCTCATCGTTGCCATCATCCTTGTGATTCTCATTGTGTATCTGTTCTTGCAGGATTTCAAGGCGACATTGATTCCCTCGGTTTCCATCATCGTGTCGTTGGTGGGCACCTTCGCCATCGTGTGGGCCTTGGGCTATTCGCTCAACCTCATCACGCTATTTGCCTTGGTGTTGGCCATCGGCACCGTTGTCGACGACGCCATTGTGGTCGTCGAGGCGGTGATGACCAAGATGGAGACGGGCAAATATACCGCAGCCTCCGCCACCAGCGAGGCACTGCATGAGGTGACGGCAGCCGCCATCTCAACCACCTTGGTGTTTGTCGCCGTGTTTATCCCCGTGACCTTCATCTCGGGCACGCAAGGCACCTTCTTCAAGCAGTTTGGCTTCATCATGTCAGGTTCGGTGTGTCTCTCCACCCTCTCAGCTTTGACCATCTGCCCCGCCCTTTGCGCGCTGATGTTCAAGCCGAAAAAACCTGGCGAGAAAGAGCGGAAAAACCTCAGCTATTACGTCAAGCAAGCCTACGACGTGGCGTTCAACGCCATTTTAGGCAAATATATGAAAGGTGTGGGCAGATTCATCAAGCGCCCCGCTGTCTCTTGGTTGCTGATTGCGGTTTTCAGCTTAGGTATGGTATGGTTGATGAAGAGCGCCCAGTCTGAACTGGTCCCGCAGGAAGACCAAGGCTTCTTCTTCGTTGACTTGCAAACCGCACCGGGCACCTATCTTAACGAGACCGAAACGGCTGTCACCAAGCTTGAAAACTACATCAATACCATTGGCGATGTTGAATTGATGAGCACCGTGTCAGGCTTCTCCATCATGAATGGAGGTGCCGGCACCAACTACGGCACCTTGATGGTGCGTCTGAAGAACTGGAGCGAACGCGGCTTCTACAGCGTTGCCACCGTGCAGAACCAGATTTCGCTGTGGGCTATGGAGAATATGCCCGAGGCCGACGTCACGGCATTCCAGATGCCGCAGATCCCTGGCTACGGCTCAGGCTCGGCTATCGAGTTGAACCTCCAGAACAGCTCGAGCGACGACGACGCGACGTTTATCAACTATGCGAACGAGTTCACGCAGAAGCTGAACGAACGTCCAGAGGTCATGATGGCCATAGCCTCCTATTCGGCCAACTATCCGAAATACATCCTCACCGTTGATGTGGCAGCCTGCATGAGCAAGGGCGTCTCGCCCAAGACTGTCGTCGAGACCATCGGCACCAACCTCGCTGGAACCTATATCGGCAACTATACCAAATATGGTAAGGTTTATCAAGTGCTTATGGAGGCTGGCGCTGAGTATCGTATGGAACCAAGCACCCTCAACAACATCTATGTGCAGGCGGGCGACGAGATGACACCTGTGTCGGAACTGGTTACCCTCACCCCGACCTTGGGTTCCGCGCAGGAGCGCCGTTTCAACCTGTTCACCTGCTACGGCCTCAACGTGCTTCCCACACCGGGATACACCTCGTCGCATGTGCGTACTGCCGTTGACGAGGTGATGGCCGAGGTGTTCCCCGAAGGCTACAGCTACGAGTATGGCGGTATGGCGCGTGAGGAGGCTAATAACGCCGGTTCCAACACCACCGTCATCATCTATGCCATCGCGGTGTTGTTGATCTACCTCATCCTTGCCGTATTGTACAACTCGGTGTTTATCCCCTTCGCGGTGCTGTTTTCCATCCCGTTCGGCATCTTCGGCGCTTACCTGGCGGTTCGCCCCTTGGAGGTGCTGATGGGTGTGGGCGTCAATGTATACGTGCAGGTGGGTGTCATCATGTTGATGGGTTTGGCGGCCAAAACCGCCATTCTTATCACGGAGTTTGCCGTGCAGAAACGCAAGGAGGGCTTGTCGGTTTACGATGCTGCCATTGGTGCCTGCCAAGACCGTCTGCGTCCTATTCTGATGACCGTGTTGACCATGATTATCGGTATGATTCCGCTGATTGTGGGAAACGGTGCAGGTGCTGTGGGCAACAAGTCGCTGTCCATCGCTGTGGTGGGCGGTATGACGGTGGCTATCATCGCCATCCTGTTCGTCACGCCGGCATTGTACATCGTGTTCCAAAACATCCACGAGCGTTTGACACCGGATGACCCTGATGAAGTTGATAGTGTAGAGTTGAGTGTTGAGAGTTTAGAGTCAGTTGAAAGATGAAAGTACAGGGTTGATAGTTGTCGCTTCGCGTCATTGCGAGGAGGAACGACGAAGCAATCCAGAAATAAATTGAAAATATGAAAAGATATATTATTCTGTTATTCGCAGCCCTGCTGCTGTTGCCTGGCTGCAACCTCTATAAGAAATACGATTCGAAAGCCAACACCATCACAGGCAACCTTATGGGCGATGTGATGAATCCGCAAGACACCTTGTCGATTGGCGACCTGAGTTGGCGTGATGTTTTTAAAGACCCCAAACTCCAGAGCCTCATCGAAACGGCATTGGTCAACAACACCGATATGCGCACCGCCCAACTCATCATCGAGCAGGCGCAAAACGAGGTGAGGTCGGCCAAATGGGGTTATGCGCCCACCTTGGCGTTTGCTCCGAATGCCTCCTATAATTATATGGGCAGAGCCGGCAGCTACAATGTCCAGATTCCCGTTAGGGCGAGCTGGCAGTTGGGTATCTTCGGTCAGAACCGGAGCAAAGTCCGTTCGGCCAAAGCAAAACTCGCCTACGATGAGGACTATCGTCAAGCGGTGCAAGTCGACTTGGCCGCCAACGTTGCCAACTTGTATTATACCTTGGTGATGCTCGACCGCCAGTTGGCGATTTCCGAAGCGACTGAAATACTGTATCAGGAGTCGTACAACACCACGCAGGCCTTGTTCCAAGCGGGTACCTACAACAGCCCTGCCGTGTATGAGATGCAGGCTTCGTTGGAGGCTTTGCGTGCCGATATTGTGGATTTGCGCTATAGTATCGCCGCCACCGAGGCTTCTCTCTGCGTGTTGCTCGCCGAGCCGCCGCATCACATCGACCGTTCCTCTTTTGAGCAATTTGAGATGCCTGAGCAGATTCACGTTGGTTTGCCCGTCCGTTTGCTCGCTGCCCGTCCCGACGTCCGTATGGCCGAGCGCAACATGGAAATTGCTTATTACACCACCCAGCAGGCGCGTCAGTCCTTCTATCCTTCGCTCAGCCTTGACGGCCTGTTTGGCTTAGCCGGTACTTTCAGCGCGCTTGACCTCATCGGTCAGGCTGTAGGCTCGTTGACGCAGCCCATCTTGCAAGGCGGACAGCTCACGGCGCAGCTCCGCAACGCGAAAGCCGAACAGGAGAAGGCAAGATTGCAGTTTGTCCAAACCCTTTATGATGCTGGTAACGAGGTGTATAAATACAAGAAAGCCATCGAAACGGCTGAGGAAAAGACCAGCCACATCGACATCCGCGTCAGCGCTCTGCAAGAGGCTTTTTCAGGCACCATCGAGTTGATGAACCACGGTTCGACCACCTATTTGGAGGTCCTCATGGCGCAGGAGTCGTTGCTGTCGGCACAACTCTCGCAAGTCGAGAACCGATACAATATGGTACAGGCCCTCATTAATCTCTATACCGCTTTGGGCGGATTTGGGAAGTGAGTGTTGTGATGAGATATAGGACAGAAGCTATTTAAACCCTTCCGTGGCGTAAGTCTCCAGCTCGTTTTTCTCGTTGGCGAAGATGTAATAGGCTTCCACACCGTCCATGCTTTCGATGAGCGGTAGCGATTTTTCCAACCCCATCACCATGCAGATGGAGGCGAGGGCGTCGGCCCAGACGGAGTTTTCGGCCAGCACCGTGGCGCTGAGCAGCTGGTGCTCAACAGGGTAGCCTGTCTTAGGGTCGATGCAGTGGGAATAACGCTTGCCGTTGCGCTCCACATACTTTCGGGTGCTGCCCGAGGTGACCAGGCCCTTGTCGCGCAAGGCGATGCGGGTCTGCACCACCTGTTCCGAGTCCCAGTTGTCGGCGGGCTTCTCGATGCCCACAATCCAGGGTTGGCCGTTGGGCTTGCCGCCACGCGCCATGATTTCACCGCCCGTGTCGACCAAAAAATCTTTGATATCTCGGCTTTCCAAAAAACCAGCGATCATATCGGAGGTGTAACCTTGTGCTATAGCGTTGAAATCCAGCTGAATGGATGGGTTTTCTTTGATGACTTTCCCGTCTTCGATGCGGACTTTCCTATAGTCCACCAGTTGCTTCAGGCTGTCGATGAGTTGCGGCGTGATGCTGTCGCCGTGCTTGTAGCTGAAGCCCCATGCTGCCACGATGGGGGAGATGGTGGGGTCGAAATAGCCGTCGGAGAGTTTGGCGGCCTCTTGTGCGATGTTGAAATTGTCGATGAAGATGTCGTCGAGCACGACTTCTTCGTTCCGGTTGACTTTGGAAATCACCGAGCTGTCCACCCACAGGTTGACCGACATATCGACAGCATGGAAAATGGAATCTATCTCCTGCTGGAAATTGCGCTCTTGTTCGTCGTAATAGGTGACGGCATAATAGGAACCCTGCGCCAGACCTTGTAGCACCATCTTCTTGAGCTGATGACCACACGATGCCAGAAGCATCATACCCATCACCATTATGGTAAGTTTCCTCATAACTTTAAACTCTCAACTCTCAACTAACAACTGACTCTCAACTCTAAACTCTAAACTTTCAACTCTTAACTCTCAACTACAAATCAAAAATCACGCACCACTTCCACCCAAAATTGTCCCAGACTTTGGGGAGGCTATAGGGCCCATAGCGGTAATACACCCCCGCGCCGATTTTCATCATCGAGACGGACAGCACCCCGTCGACGACGATGCCGCTCTCAAAATATCCTTTTTCCAAGATCG
>CALEMB010000024.1 GCA_937902805.1 uncultured Bacteroidales bacterium | reverse complement strand
CTCAGTCACCGTCAATGAGACGGACTTCTCTACCCAGGACAGCCAGTTCCTTATGGACTTGCCTTTATTGCTGAATTACGGCTTTTCGCTGGGCCACAACCTTACCCTTGGTGCTTTCGCTGGACCTATGCTGTCGTATGGCATCAGCTATACGTATAAGATAACCGATGCGGAGACCTATGAAGTCGAGGCAACCTATAACCGCTATAGCACAACAGAGTCCGCTTATGCCCTCAGGCGTTTTGAAGTGGCTGCGGCAGGTGGCCTGTTCTTCAAATTCAGGAGCTACATGCTCTATGGAGGCTACCGCATAGGCCTCAACGACTTGGATATAATAAGCGGCTGCGCTACCAGACCCAAGGGCTTCTTCGTTGGCTTAAGCATCAACTGATGAGTCTTTTTTGCCAAAAAATGACACAATTTCAAAGTTTTTGCTTTATCTTTGCCGAAAAATAACACCTACAAAAGATGAAAAAAGTAGTTCGAACGGTTTGGATTGCCACCTTGTCGGGCTTGGCCTTCTTGGCGGCATGTTGCACCACCAAAGGCGGTCTCACGCGTTCCGAGAAACGACAGTTGATGAAAGAGCGCGACTCTATCCAGCAGATGTTGAGTAGCCGTGAAGGTGCCTGCGTCTATGGCACGCCCGAGATTATGCAACAGTACAGTCTTGAAACTCTGCGTCTCCGTAGCCAACTCGACTCCATCAACTACCGCCTTGGCGAGGATGTTGACTTGGAAGCCAGCGCACAACGCGTGAAAGACAAGGAACAACAAATCGAGAAAATGCAACAAATTAGCGTAATAAGAGAACGCCTCGAGGTCCTTCGCAACACCATCAAGGAACGCGAAAGCTCATGTGTCTACGGCTCACCTGAAATCATCCAAAGCTATGGACAGGAGACGAGACGCTTGAAGGATGAAGCCGCTGAACTTGAACTGCAACTCTTGGAGCTCGAAAACAAGTGACTTCCATGAAGGAGCGCTTCGGCTTTTACAAGAGGGTGATGCTCGAACTCAACCGTGCCATGCTGCAAAAGCGCACCGATGAGCACGAGTTGCATCAGTTGTTTTGGGAGTGCACCTTGCGCTGTAACCTCAGCTGTCGCCATTGCGGTTCCGATTGCCGTATGCTTTCCGAGAAAGACGATATGCCCCTTGAAGATTTCCTCAAGGTGCTTGACGACGTGCGCGCCCACCAAGATCCTGCTAAGGTGATGGTCATCACCACGGGCGGTGAGCCTACCATGCGACAAGACCTGGCGCATTGCGGTGCCGAAATCACCAAACGAGGCTTCCTGTGGGGCATGGTGTGTAACGGCATGTTGCTTTCGCCCGAAAAACTCAACGAATTTGTCAAGGCAGGGCTGAAAAGCATCGCCGTGAGCTTCGATGGCTTCGAGAAAGACCACAACTGGATGCGTGGCAATCCTAACAGTTACAAGAATGTGCTCCGTGCCGTGGAAGGCCTGAAGCAGCATCCCGGTCTCACCTGGGATGTCATCACTTGCGTCAACCAACGCACCATAAAATACCTGCCCGAGTTCCGTGATTTCCTGATTTCCTTGGGCATACGCCGCTGGCGTCTCTTTACAGTATTTCCCTCGGGACGTGCCGCCAACGACCCAGAGTTGAGGCTGTCGAACGAACAGTTTGTGCAGATGATGGAATTCATCAAACAGACGCGGCAGGAGGGGAGGATTCGTGCCGATTATGGCTGCGACGGTTTCCTCGGTCGCTACGAAGGCGAGGTGCGCAGCCATTACTATTCGTGTAGCGCGGGCATCAACGTGGCCTCCATCCTTGCCGACGGCTCTATATCGGGCTGTCTCAGCATCCGTGCCGACTACCATCAGGGCAATATTTACAAGGACAGTTTCTGGAATGTGTGGCAAAACAAATTCCAGGTGTACCGCGACAGGGAATGGATGAAGACCGAACAATGTGCCGACTGCAAGATGTGGCGCTATTGCCTCGGCAACGGCATGCACCTCCGGGACGGCGATGGACATCTTCAACTGTGTCAATACAACATGATTGTTGGTAATGAATAATTCTCAATTTTCAATTATAAATTCTCAATTTTGAATCGAATCTACTTCGTCGGATACATGGGTGCGGGCAAGACCACCGCGGCGCGTCGCTTGGCGCAGCGTCTGGGTTGGCAGGTGGCCGACACCGACGCGATGGTTGAGGAGAAATACAAG
>CALEMB010000023.1 GCA_937902805.1 uncultured Bacteroidales bacterium | reverse complement strand
TTCTCCATGTGGAGCTTATGCTGGATATAGTCGCTGTAAGGCCAAATCTTTTGGTTGGGATAGCGGGGCAGACGCGCGTCACCATCAGCAAAGAAGCCTGTCGGGTCGGTGAACATGTCGTCGCCGGTCTGCCACGATGGACGGTGGCAGTAGGCGCAACCCATCTGTGTAAACAACTCTTTGCCGCGTTGTATCTCGGGGTCGCTCATGTTACGGGCGGCAGGCACAGCCAAGCCGCGGTGCCACACCATAAAGTTGACATAGTCTTCGTCTTTCATCTCGGGCACCTTCAGCGACTCAGGGATTTGGTCGTTCATCATCAGGTAATTGTAGATGTCGGTCTCCACATCGCCTGTGAGGTTATACTGCGGGAAGTAGCTGTAGAAGGCGGCCTGCACGTCGGGGTCTTGTGAGGCTTTCTGTGCGTAGGCAGCGGTCATGTAGTGACCCATCTTGGTGCGGTGCGTCACGTTGGTGATGTTCCAGATGGCGTTGGCACCGGGGGCATCCTGCAAGGGGCCGCGGGTGAGGGCGTAGGTGTACCTCTTCGGGTGATTGGTGTTGCCGTACAAGCCCGTCGGGGCCCAGTCACCGCCCGCCCACATAGCGGGGTTGATGCCGTTCTGCATATAGCCGTCGTTGTATTCCTTCTGGTACTGTGCCTTCAGCGAGTCATCAGGGATAGCGTCGATGAGGCCAGTGCCATAGATCCCGATGGTTGACTCAAGGCGTACCACCACATCGCTGTAGGGGATGTCGTTGCCACCCACCTGCAGGGGGACGTAATAGGCTTCTTCGGGAATGTAGACTTCGGGGTAGGTGAGGTTGTATGTCTCGCCGTCAGGGAATTGGTTGCCCCATTCATCTACATAACTCAGCCAGTTGATTTGGATTTGCGTCTCGTCGATGGGTGCCTTGAAAGGCGCGACAGCCTTGGTCTGCGGCATACCTGTGAGGGAACTCAGGTAGGTGTCATTGCGGTCGGTGACTACGAGCAGGTAGCCGTTGCCCCAGTCGTCAGCACGGTAGCGGTTCATGCGCTTACCGTGGCCGTAGCCAGGATGGCAGGCGATGCAACTGCTGCGAATGTAAAGCGGTCCGAGGCCGTTGAAAGGTGGGTTGTTTTGCGTGTAGGTGCGCTCAAAGAAGGCTTCGCCGTACTTGAACGCCGTCGTCAGGCCAGCCTCCTCAGTGGCTGGAGTAGGGTCTTCGTAGGCAGTGGCGGAAGTGTTGAAGGTGGTTCCTAACTGACCGCCCGCATAGGTGTCTTCAGTGACCTCTGTCGGGATGGGGTCAGGCTTGCAGGCGAACATGAACATCAGTCCTGTTATGGCGATAATGCTTAATTGTTTGTGGTTTATCATAGTATTTAAGTTTTTATAATTGTTCTTGTTTATCTGCCGCTTTGCGTCATTGCGAGGAGGAACGACGAAGCAATCTAGGGAATAAGTTTTTTGTCTGGATTGCTTCGTTCCTCGCAATGACATTAAGCGATTACTAGAATTATTTGATGTCAATCTTGGCGAACTCGGCCTTCACCTCGGCCATTACGTCGGAGAGGTCCTGACAGGCTTCCATGGCTTCGCCAGCGGTGGGGTCGGCATAGAACTGCACGAAAGGCGCTCTCATGGCTTGGATCTTTATCAAAGCGTTTTCGATGGCGTTCACGGCCTTGGTGTCAAGGATGGTGTTATATTCCTTAATATAAGTATGTAGCGAGGAAGCCTCGTCTCTTTGGCCTTCCATGCCGCCCATGTAGGCGTTCTTCACGCTGTTGATGTTGTCGTAGAAGTCGGTGATGGATTTCTGGCTGTAGGGCGACTCCACGTAGGTCGGGTCTTCTCCACTATGGGGTTTGCCGATTTTGGAGGTGCCCACTTCGTCGGCGATGTCGATGCAGCCGTCGGCGATGGCTTCAAGGGCGTTGGTGAAGGTGGCGTGGGTGCTGCCGGCCTGACCAGCTTGGATCATGTTGGCACCGTAGGTATTGCCGCTCGACAGCGAAGTGTTAAGCTCCAGCTCGTCCATCAGGTCTTTGTGAGCTTGGGGAGCGTTGTCGTTCCAGCTCACTTCCAGTTGGAAGCAACGGTTGCGCAGGTCGCGCGAGACGGCCAGCACATAGGTCATCATGTCGTCGTTGATTTCGTTCACATTGCGGGGCTGACCGTCGCGGAAGAGGATGTACTCGATGCCGTGGAAACCGAGGAGGGCGTTGCCGAGCTGCTCGCCAGCCACGGTGCCGTCTTCATCGTCGGCCAGCATGGCAATCATGTTGGGACTGGCCATCAGGTTGTTGAAGGCATCCTCGTCGAGGGGCCACGAGTCGATGTGCGGGTCAATGCCGAAGTCGGAGGCGGCACCAAAAAGGAAGGCCTCGCTCAACTCCCACCAGTGGCGGGCTTCGAGGAAGGTCGCTGTGGCGGCATTCACGTTGGCTTGGGTCTTGTTGGCTTTCAATGCATCAAGGTTCCCGACGAGAGCATCGGTCTTTTCGGCCAGTTGTGCATAGGTCGGATACACCGTGTGGTTGAGGTACTGTTTCACGATGGCCTCTTTTTGGGCCTTGTTGGCTTCCTCAGTGGTGGGTTGAGGATCTTTGTTGCATGAGGTAAGGTTCACTGTCAACAGGATGGATGCAGCGATGAGGGCTGCGGATTTCAGGAATTTGTTCATGGTGTTATGTTTTTAAATGTTGATTTTTCTTCTGCGTTTCCCTTCGGGAATGGAGGGTTGTGTCGTTTTATAGTGCGGCGGCAATGGTTGTTAGTGGTAAAGAGGTGCTACAAGCCGCCGCGTTAAATATAACACCCCAAGCCATTCCCCGCAGGGGAATCTATTTCGTAAAGAACCCGCTATAAGCCACACCAAGCGAGAACATAGGTTCGTCGTTGTATTGCTCTTTCAGGAAACGTTTGGCGAAGTCCGCCTTGATGACGACCTGCGGAATGGGATAATAGTTCACGCCGAGGGTCATCATGTGGCGGTCAGTCCATTGGTAGTCGGTGAGGGCGTTAGGGTAGGGGATATAACTGTCGTAATAGTCGTAGCGGCCAAAGAGATAGAGCTTATGGTCGCCGGTGCGTTTCATGGTGTGGAAGATGTCGTAGGCAATCTCTGCGCCACATGCGAGGGCAGACTCGCCCACTAACGAGCGAGGATAAGGCGAGAAACTCTGGTGGTTTTGGTTCTTGTTCCAAGACGAGATGAGGCTGGCATCACCGAGGTGGCCGTAGTCGAAGTTGCCGCGCACCACCAAGCCGTGACCTTTGTAGTCAAACTCGGCCGTGCCGATGATGACGGTGCCTTTCACATCCTTGTATGGGCTGGACTCGCTAAACTCATTGGTGACGGCATCATTATTAAAGGTGTTGCCGATATAGCCGCTCACACCCCAGTGGAAATTCTTAATGGAATAGTTGTCGATGCGCAGGGCACCTGCCAGGTGGTTGGCCACACGGAACTCAAAACCCGATGCCGAGCCGTTTTTTACCCAGTTGGCGTTGTTGAACATATTGGAATTCAAGGCGGGCACCAAAACAGCCTCGTAACGCCAGTTGCCGAGCTTGCCCCATAGGCTGATGCCCGTCTCATGCCAAGTGCAAGGCAGGATGGTGAGCTCGCCTTCGGGACGGTAGCAAGTGAAGAACTGCGTGGGCAGGTGGGCGTAGTTGGTCTGTCCCACGGGCACGATGATGTGCCCCAAACGGATGTTGATGGCCTTGCTAAACGACTTCTGAATCCAGAATTGCTCCAGGGCCACCTCGCCGCCGCGCTCGATTTCGTGCTCAAACTCGCCCGTCTCTTCGGCTTCCAGCTCCACGGCGACTTCGTTGCCACCATGCTCAAACTCTATCTCGGTGCCCATTGTCCAGCCTTTGCCGAAGTCGTAGCCGAGATTGATGACCACATGCGGTATATCAACACGACCATGGCCTTTGGCATCACGGTAACGCTCGGCATGGGAGTAGCGGAACATATTGTCGCTATAGAAGTTTCGGGTGTAGACGGCTTCTCCATAGCCGCCCACCGTAAGACGCGATAAGGAGAAAAACTTCGTCGACTTTGTTGAGTCTGTAACATGGTTTTGCGCCTGCAAAGGCATGACACTCAAGGCCACACCCAACAAAGCGCATTTTGCAATCGTAATCAGTTTCATAGTGAACGTTTTTATTCAATTACGTTTGCAAAATTCCCACTTTTGTCCTCGCAGTCCAATCCCCATAAGTGGGTAATTTGGGCTTCATGTCTCATCAAAAATGAGGATGAAAACTTCGAGCGAGGCAACGTAAATCGCCTCGCTCGGTGAAGACTAACTCAAAATTCATTCCTTGGCACTTTGGTCAGGCGAAAAGCAATCAGTAGGACTGGTGGTTTGCTGTCGGTTCTTTCTTCCGCTGGGCTTCTTGCCGTGGGTTTGCTGGCTTTCCATCTCGGTGCGACCGATGCGCCAGGTGAGTCCTAAACTGACATAGCGACTGGTAAGGGTGCTTTCGCTAATTGAGGGATGGTAAGGGTTGATGCTCTCGCCACCGGTGCGGACGGTGTTGAAGATGTCGTTGACGTTGAGGAACAACGACAGCCGACGGTCGAATAAGTCGGTGCTTATGCCGCAGTCAACGGTAAAGTAGGGGTCAACCTCAGCCAGCAAGGTCTGTGTGCGACTGCGATAAACGGCGTTGGTGAACACTTGCAAACCATCGAACCATTTGCTGTTATTGTGCTCCCACAATTTTGCCCAGAAGTTGAGCCTCAACGAGTAGCAAAGCATATTGCTCTCGGCCCACTGATTGGGACGGTACTGCACACGGTAATAATCGTCGAAGAGGTTGGCGTAGAAACGGATATTCATGAAGTTGACCGGCCTCAGGGTGGCATTCAATCCTATGCCTCCATTGCGGGCCGTTCCGATATTGAAAGGCTGACTGAAAGATACGATACGGCCAAAGACATCGCAGTAGGCCACATCAGTAAGCGTGCCTGTCTGGTTGCGCTTCGAGTTGTACCAAGCACTGACGCCAATGCTGCCGAGGTGGTCGAAGTAGCGTTCCCAACCGAATTCGAGATTGTCGGTGTAACCGTTTTTCAAGTTAGGGTTGCCGGTGGAATAGTTGTCGTAGTCATAGACGGTGAAGCGTGTGAGTTGCGTAGCGGTGGGCGGCGCGACATAGTGTGTGTAGCTGAAGGTGAGGTTGTGCATCGACTCGGAGCTGTAGCTGGCATGGAAGGTTGGACTGAAGGTGAGGTAATACTTGCTTGCGTCGCCGCTATGGTCAAATGGATATTGCAGACGGTACCAGGCATTGTCCATTGACAAGGACGCACCGAGGGTGAAGCGGCCGAAGTGGTGCTCCGCGCCGACATAGACAGAGAGTTCGTAAGTTCCATTGGTATAATTGTAGCTGCGCAGCGAGTCAGTGAGGCCGTTGTTGGTTTCGTTCACATTCTTGCGCTCCGGTGCAAGGCTGGCCATTAGGCCGAAATCCACTTCGCCCTTCTTGCTGTAGGGTAGGGCGACATCGGCGGTGATACCGTGCCACTGCGAAGGATTACGGGTCGAACGTCGATGGTCAAAGTTAAGGGCAGTGAGGCTGTCGAAGGTGCGGAGCGTCCCTACAAAGGCGCGGTTGTGCGTCAACGTGCCCGTGTAATCAACGAAGAGCATTCCGCCCAGGGTGTCAAGTTGCTTCTCCAGCATTGCGCCAAAGGCGGCATTGGCCATCATACTGCCGTTGCGTACGTCCTCGTTGTAGAAATACCGCCCTGCGCCACTGAGAAATTCTGTGCGCTCGGTGCGCCCCGTGAGACTGCTACTGTCGTGTGCGGCAGTGGTCCAAAGCCAGAGGTTGACCAACGTGTTGGTGTCGATGTTGTAGTCAAAATCCAGCCCGAAATTGCCGTTGAAGGTGCGGTTGCGGCTGTGCCCCTTGGTTCTGATGATGGAGGATAAAGTGCTGTCGGGTGCCA
>CALEMB010000022.1 GCA_937902805.1 uncultured Bacteroidales bacterium | reverse complement strand
CGATCTGGGGGTCGTTGGTTCGAGTCCAACAGTTCCCACAAAGCAAAAGAGGCGCGATATGTCGCGCCTCTTTTGCTTTGTGAGAACCTGTTTCATTTCTTCACAACGACCTTCTTGCTCACCATCTTTCCGTCCTTGGTTGTTCCTTGGAGGATGTAAAGGCCGGAGTTGAGCTCGTTCAGATCCTTGCTTTGCAGAGTTTGGCCCTTGGCGTTGATGATCCTGACGAGAGTGACGATTTCTTGGCTTTCGTTTTCATCGATGCCCGTGACGTCGATATAAACGTAGTCTTGGCCGTTGTAGGTCGTGGCGGGGTCGGAAAGGCCGCAGTCCACGTCGGCAAACTGTGCCCTAAGTTGGTACTTGTATAAACCGACTTCAACAGCGTCAAAGTAGGAGACAGCGTCACCGCCAAAGTCGATGACCGTCTCTTCTTCGGTGTAAACATCGGTGCGGTACAAACGATAGAAGTCGACGGGATCTTCGGGGATGTTCCAAGTCAGCAGTGCGCCGAAGCTTTGGGTCTCGGCATCATAAACATACTGACCTTCGAGGTTCTCAAGGCCGGGGCAGGGCAGTTCGGGGGTCACTTCACCCATTGTGCCATCAGGAGCGAAATTCTGGCCGATGATGCCGCCGACTTGGGTGTTCACCCATGTCACGATGTTTTGTCCCATGTGGAAGCCAGAGCTTGTCTCGGCACTTGACTTAGGATAGTTTGCGGAGCAGAGTTGTTTGTTCCACAACACGTTGCCCTCCATGTCATAGCCAACAGCCTCGACAGTGGCTCTGCCGTCATCTGAATTGCTGTTACTTTTGTAATAGACTATAGCGAAGCCGCTGCCGTCTTCAAAAGCGTCGATGTTGAGGCCACCGCAGCCGTTGGTGCCGTTGTCGTAAACCAGGATGCCATCATCCCAAACACGCTCGCCTGTGGCAGTGATGCGGTTTACGTAAATCTTGTATGTTGATTGTGTGTTTGCATCAGTTTGCTGGTAGGTGATGAGCAGGTCGTGGCTGACGGGGTCAACCGTGGCGTCGGCGCTGCGATAGAAGTTGGCGGGGTCGGCGGAATGTACGGGGATACCGTTCGTGTCGCTGATGGTGGAGAATCCGTTGGCGTCGTAGTGGAACACGTATGTGTTGAACGCACTGCCGATGCCCGAATGCCAGATGTAGGCGTATGCGCCACCCAAGCCATCCGGTACGACGTAATGGATATAGGTGACTTGGAAGGTCTGTGACGACATCAAGAGGACATCGGGGCCAATTTGTATGCCGTCGACGGTGTAGCCCACGAGATGGATTTCCTTGTCTGTCCAAAAGCCTCCGGATGAAGGCGTTTTTTCGTAAGTCAAGAAGACGGAATTGCCCACGCCGAGGGTGAGTTGCCCGTATCGGCATGAGGCTCCTGCCTCTTCGATGGTAACGTAGGGATACAGTGAACCGTCAGATTTGATGTATTGCAAGAAAAGACTCTCGTAGGTGCAGCCCAAGGCCCAGGCACCACCGTCGTCACCAGCGATGATCTCGGCACGCGAGAAGCCGTTGCCATCAAATAGGACAACACCTTGTTCGCCCCAAGCGTAAGTGCCGTCGGCATTGATTTTCACGGCTACGGTTTGGTCGCTGGCGGTGGCGAAGCAGCTCACCACGGCATGGTCGGCGGTGACAGCCATCGCGTGGCCATCCGAGGATGAATAGAAATTCTGCCCCATGATGCGGATGCCGTCGTCGCCCCATTGTGGTGTGCCGTCGAAGGTGAGGCGTTGCAGTGTGGGACCGTAGCCGTTGCTGCCGCCAGAAGTCCATTGGACGTATGTGTCGCCATTCTCAGTGTCGGTTGCGACGATAATCTCACCGCTGTAGTCAGGGGAGTTGGCGATGTGGTTGTTGTTGATCGGGTCGTCGACCCATTGGGCTTGCAGCGCAAACGAGGCCGCCATAGCCATGATGAATAGGGTTAGTTTTTTCATAGTGAATTATTTTATGATGATTATGTTGGCGCAAAAATAATAAAAATCGTTTCTTTGCAACAAATTTTACCATTATGGAAGAAAAATTCACTCAAGAAGAACAAATCGCCATTGCCAATGTGCTCTTTAATTTGGTACATGCCGACTTCAACAGCCGTTTGGGTGAGGACGATTGTCTCAAGGTCTGCCTTGATGAAATGGGGTTCGATGCCCAAGGTTTTGTGCCGGTTCCCAAACACGAGTTGCCGGCACAGAGCTACGAGACATTGCGGCACATGGATAAGGAAAAGAAACACGCTTTTTCCCGCATGATGACGCGAATCTCACGCGCTGACGGGAATTTCGGCTCTAGAGAACAGGCCTTCGTGAAGGAGATATTAATAATGTGTGACGTGCCGTTTGTGCACCGGTGAGAGGTGTGTTTTGTTAAAAATCCAGCCTTATCCTTGCATCGGAGTTAAGTCGGACTTATATCGGACTTACATCGGACTTGGAAATTTGTCCGAAATGTTAAATTCTGGACTTTTTTTGATGTCAAAGTGGTCAAGGTCAAAGTGGTCAAAGTCATGTTTTGGGGCTTGAAAAACGAGTTTGACCAGTTTGGCTTTGACAGGGATGACCGCGTTGCAGGGTTGAAGTTCGAAAGGGGGGTGCCTTATAAAACAACTGAGACTCTGAGACTGAGACTGTGGGATGCATAAAGGCTTCGACAATAGACAGTTCCGACAATTTAAAGATGCTATGATTGAGACAATATGTATTGCCCTTTTGAGAAAAACGGCTTTTCTCTGATAGAGAAAAGGCATATCGCTTGCAGAGAAACGGCTTGTTACTCAATAGCCACATGACAAGCTCTACCCAAGGTGTTGGCAAGGAGTAGCCATACTCTACCCATACTGTAGCCATAGTGTAGCCATACTTTATAGTATGGTATGAGTATGGCAAGAGTATGGCTGCACTATGGCATCTCCGTGGGAAGGGCTTGGGAAAGACTTGAGTAGGACGAGGTAGGTCGCGGGCCTGTGCTCGCGATGAGGGGGTGAAAATTTCAGGATGATACCGATACGGTGCTTTCCACCGCATCGGACTGATATTGCTGTATTTTGAATTTGAATTTCATTTGTTAACTTAAATTGATGGGGTGATATAAACGCGCCAACTGCCGTCTCTTTCTCCCCGTTCAATATATTTCTTCTCTGTTAATTGTGATATCAATTTTTGAATGGACCAGATGCTTATGCCTGTCACTTCCTGCATATCCGCAAATGTCAACGTAGGTTGGCTGAGCATAGCATTTAGAATTATACCATAGTTAGGTGAACGAAAAACTACACGCTCGCCATCGTACCACCAAATATTCTCATTATGTTCAGTAATGAATAGCACATCATTGTAAACCTCCGTCATCACCAATTCAGTAAAGTATTTCATGAAAGGTTTAATGTCTTTCAGTTCCGCATGTGCTCCCTCTGAAGGGACAGGTCCCACATACATATCAGCTTGGTGCAAAGCTTCCAAATATTCTTGTTTCTTCCTGCTCCGCACAACTATCATGGGATAATTATGTCGAGAAAGGATGAAATTGACCATCAATCGTGCGATACGACCATTGCCATCTTCGAATGGGTGAATACGGATATAACGGTAATGGAACAATGCCGCCAACTCTACGGGCGACAGCTTTCCTAGTTTCTCTTCCTCGTTATACCAATCCACCAAATCAGTCATCAGCGATGGTGTCTCTTCGGGCGAAGCATAGTCGAACCTGTCTCCATAGCGGGTAATCACGCTGTTGGGGCGCGTTTTATACTGGCCGGCATGAATCACATAACTGGTTTGCTGCCCACCCGGCAGATTGCGATATACGGTGTAGTCTTCGCGCAGCAACGTCTTATGGAGCATGCGAATGAAATGCTGCGACAAAGGCATCTCCTTCATGGCCGCCTCCTCACCCATCATCTTCAAGCCCACATTGCTGGCCGTCATTTCATGGACATCGCGCACTTCTGCCTCGCCTATGACTTTCCCGAAAAGCAATAGCAACTCCGTTTGCCCATACGTTAGCGTGTTGCCTTCAATATGGTTGCTGTTGTAGTTGAAATCAACGGTAAACCGACGGCTCAATCTGTTACGATCGCGTTCAGAAAGCGGCTGGATAGCCTGCCATGCATCAATTGCTTTTTTTAGGGTTAGATACTTCATCATTCGTTATATTAAAATTCAAAATGTTTGCTAAAAGGTTGCATGATTACAACCTTTTTTGCAACAAATTTACAAAATATATCTGAATTGACACTTTTTTTTCCATTTTATTCAAAAAAAATACATTATAAAGTGGTAACATACCACTTTTAAGCCTTATTTTTTGCATTTTTTACAGTATCTTCCTAATCGTATCTTTACTATACGCCATCCAAATCTGCTCGAAGTTGTCCGCAAAACAACTCCCCGCAGAAAGTCATCCTTCTGCGGGGAGCGTTTTTTGTAGCCTTAGGGCTTGTGAATTACTTGATGTTCGATTCTTCCGATCATTTCTCGCGATCGGGCTTAGAAGCCGACGATTTTGCAAAATGAGAGTCGAGTTTTTCAATACAACATCCCCACCAACCACAAAGGAAGCTTTTTCCCTATGGGATATTCCATCATGTCGGCCAAAACGTATGAATTGGGGATATCGGCGATTTGGTCGAAGGTTTTGTCATGACCGCCCACTTCGAGGGTGATGCGCCCGTCAATGCGAAAATCGCCTTGCTGTTTGCCATATTCGACACCATGGCCCACCGAAAGCTGGTTGACCACAAAGCATTCCCTTATGGTTCCGATTTGGTTTTGTTGTCCAAAGGCGAAGAACAGATTGGGGTTGTGCAGATAGATTTTGTCGGGCTTTTGCAGGCGTGTCACGGAATTGTTGTCGGAATAAAGCAAGTGCAGCAATTCGGCGCGTTGCAGACTGTTGAGGTAGCTTAACACCGTTTGCTTGTTCAATTCGAGGTAGGTTGAGAGTTTGGCGATGTTCACTTCATAGGGCACATTTTCAGCCAAGAAAAGCAGCAATGCCTTGATTTTTCGTGTATTGGCCATCTCTATGCCGCAAAACTGCGTTAGTTCTTGGTCGATAATGAAGTTGACGACATTTTCGATACGGCTGTAATATTCTGTCTCGTTGCCATCGTAAAATGGATAATAACCTGCGCGAAGATATTGTTCGAACAAAGGCTGGGGGCTACAGACGCTCTTCACTTCTTCGCAAACGGCATCAGGGTTAGCCAAGACTTCTTCAAGGCTATGCTTGGGCAGTTGGATTCCTTTATAGAAATGCAGGAACTCACGGAAGGAAAGCCCTTCCATCGTGTAACTAAGCACACGGCGCGAAAGGTCGGCATCGGCGTTGAGGATTTGGAGGAGCGACGAGCCGCTGAATGTGATTTTCAAGTCGGGATAGAGGTCGATGATTTCCTTGATTTCCTTGCTCCATGTTTGGTATTTGTGTACCTCGTCCAAAAAAAGATGGCGACCTCCCATCATGTGAAACCTCTCGGCCAAGTCGAGCAAGGAATGATTGGTGAAATACAGGCTGTCGAGCACACAATAAAGGGCCTCGCCCGCATTGATGCCATAGGTTTGCCTGATGTACTGTCGCATGAGGGTGGTTTTGCCCACGCCTCTTGAGCCACGGATAGCCACCAACTGCTTTTCCCACGCAATGGTATGCATGGTCTCGCGGACGATGTCCATGCTCACCTGCGATATGAGTATCCTGTGCTTTTTGAATAGTGTTTCCACGGTTTACAACAACTGATTTCGGCTGCAAAGATAATAAAAAGGTTATTCCGCTAACCGATTTTTGTAAAAATTCGGTTGTTTCACTAACCTATTTTTCACCTGTGCACTATCGGAATTATGACTTTTTGCCTGTAAGCAATACAAAAAACCGCAGCCCCGAAGGACTACGGTCTTTTTCTTTGCGCTGTCTTGTCCTGAAAAAGCGTTACAACAAAACGTAACGAAAGATGGAAAAAGAA
>CALEMB010000021.1 GCA_937902805.1 uncultured Bacteroidales bacterium | reverse complement strand
AACCCACCATATCATTTGCAGAAGAACCCATCTGCCGCCTTATCATGGAACGGGTGAAAGAAGGGCAATTTAAGTCGAAAATAGATTATGTTTTATATAAGGATTATGCCTTAAACAAGCAACAATTATTGGATTTGCGTATGGCGGCCGATTACCATTATGGACAGTTTACTAATCGTCTGAAGAAAACCTATCCTAAACTCACCAATGCTGACCTTGACTATTGCTCACTCTATCTGCTGGGGTTGACTGATGCCGATGTTGCAGCATTAATGCAACGTGCCTATAATACGGTAGTTGAGCGCAATAAAAAAATGCGAACTATTTTCAATAGCGACAATCCTCTTCCTGTTACCTTAAAGAGCCTAGCCGATGGTTTTGTATTTAATTGATTAAAAAGACGTTAATCAAAAACTAGAACTAATCCGAACCATCGTTTTCTTGGTCAGGGCATCTAAGTCTTTCTATTTTTGCATCGCATAAAATCTATAAAGCGATGAAAACAATTACAAAAAATGTTCTGATGCTCTGCTTTTTTATTCTTTCGGGAGCATTGTGCTATGCCAATGGCAAAGCTAGAACAGAAAATGAGAAAGGAAAAGAAGGAACCCCAATTGAAGTTATAGAAAGAGCCAGTCATGGTGGTTCTGAAAAAGGCACCACCATCCAAGCTTCCATTGATGGACATTGGCTCTCTGTAACCTTCACACAAAACATCGGAACGCTAACGATGGAATTGGAAAAGGTCTCAGGGCCTGTGATTTTCAACTATCCGACAGTGCCGACGCCAGACAGTTACCAGTTCTATCTAAACCAAACAGGGGATTACATCATCACCTTCACCCTCTCCAACGGAGACGAGTACTATGGTGAGTTTACGATAACGGATTAATTTTAAACCTCTCAAACATTTACAACTATGAAAAAAGCATTATTTACTTTTGCCATTGTGCTGCTGGCAGTGGTCGCACAGGCGCAAATCAAAGTTCATGACGATAATTGGGTTAGCATAGGCTGCCTTACCGATGACTTCGGACTTCAGGTAACGCCAATCGGATACACCTATTTTAGAACACAAGGCAACACTGATTATAGTTGGGCAACACTATCGAAGGCGAATAGTTTCCACCAAAAACATTGGATAGTAGAAAACCAATTTGATAGTATAGGCGCACATATGTTTTTTGTTTATGGTAACGGCCATGTGTATTCAGAAGGATTCTATGTTTTTCAACATGGGACCGGCAAACCCACTAAATACGACGCAGAGTCAATAGATAGCAGACTAGCACTTGCTACAATCATGGGCATTAATGGTTATTACTACGAAGAAGATTCGCATTCAACGCCAGAAGACATTGAAAGCAACGAATATGTAAATGAGGATGCCGTTGAAGGTATGGTATTGGACATAGGGAAAAGGAGCGTGGGATTGTCAGGCGACAATCTTGCCGAAGTATTACCGGAAGCAGTAAGGACAGACCCAGAAGCTAGGCTGTGCATAGATTACCAAGCCGTTGTCACCATGCTAATCGAGGCTGTGAAAGAGCAACAAAATGAAATAGAAAGGTTACAGCAAATTTTAGAAGAGAATGGATTAATGAGAAAACAACCCTAAACCCTTGCAACAATGAGAAAGTTTATATATCTTTGCGCCATGATGTTGCTTTGCTTGAACATGATGGCACAGATTGACAAAAACCGTCAATTGGAGGATTCTTCGTATTGTCCCTATAAAGAAAAGTATCTGCAAATCCATTATGATTCCACTCGCATTCCTCTTACTCCAGGATGGAGATATGATGTTCTTCATAGCGATGAATTCAACGGCACAGAAATAAATAGAACCAAATGGATTGTAAAAGACCGAAGTTGGCATAAACAAAACAAGCATGTGGGTTTTCTAGATTCTAACGACAACGTCAAGGTTTCGGGAGGAAAGTTGTATCTTTCTGTCACCGAAAACACGGATAACCTTGACTTTACATGCAGTTGGTGTGGCGACAACAATACTCCTTTAACGATAATTCCAGAATTGATTTCAGGATGGGTTACATTTTCCACCCCTTTACGATATGGATACATTGAGACCAAATGCCATCTCCCAAAAAATCACAATTATTGGCCTTGTTTCTGGACTACAGGAAGAGATACAAATATAGACGACTACGACGAAGTTGATGTATTTGAACGAACAAGAGGTGACCAAACGGATTACCCTAATAAAATCAGACAAAACTGTTATAATGGAGCAAATTGCGCACATAAATCTTATCTTACGCAGATACTTACGCTTAATGACTCAATTACAGGGAAAGACGTTGTGTTTGGTGCCGAAATACTTCCTGAAGAAGTTGTGTTTTACATAAATGGTCATGTCTCAAGCCATTTGAGATTTGACGAAGACCATTCGATTTATAATACGTGGAATAATTTCACATGTACTGACATAGAAGAAATGATCGAAATGCACATGATTCTTAGTTTGATCTGCGATTCCACACAATTAACGATTCCGATGCCCGTAGACAGTGCTTGGTTTGATTATGTAAGATGTTATAAACTGGAACGGGGAACTATCGACACCTTCCACCCTTCTGTGTTTCTGCCAGCAATTGACTCCGTTAAAGTATATCCTCATGTTGTTTTGGGCGGCATTGGATATGCTGCAAACGTAAATACGCCAACTGCTGTTTGGGCAGAGCAAGATATTATTCTTGACAAAGGGTTTGAATTGTCTCCCAATACTGCTTTTTCCGCCAGAGTTATCAAGGTTCCTGATCCTGGAAGTTCGGAACTATATATCCAAAATTGTAAACACTAATCAAAAACAAATACCATGGAAAAAACAACATTCACAACCATGATTTTACTATGTCTTGCCTTTTCATTAAGAGCGCAAGAGGAACAAGTTTGCCAGCCAGATTCGGCAAGGATTTATTTTGATTTAAGCGAGCACCCCTATTGGCATTATGGTGAAATGTACACTTTTAGTTGCACATACGATTCTGATGGTTTGCTAAAACAATTAAAAACGGAATGGGGAGAAAATGATATGTGGTTCTATCGCAAACATCAATATGAGTATGACTCCAAACACAATTTGACCCGTGACAGGTTCAATGGTGCCTCCTGGGATTATCCTCCAGGATCGCAAGCACTTAAAATCTATACGTATCAATACAATTTACTATCAAGTTATGCGAATTATGATTACGATTTCCACACAGGGCCCAATCCATGGCATTGTATTGACAGTAGTGCATATCTTTATGACGAGTCAGGAAGATTGACAAAAACAGACATTTACAACAGCAACATGCAGCACACGACTACTATTAGCTATGACTATTCAATTCCTTTTCAAACCGTTGTAACAACGGAAAGAAACAACAATGGGGAATGGAATACTATTAGCCGAACTACAAATGTTATTTCTGAAGATAATCTTATATTAAGCAGCTTGACAGAATCATGTGACGAGGGTGTTTTTTCAAACAACACACTCGTCTCTTATACCTATATCGAAAACGGGAAACTGTCAGGTATTCTGACTCAAAACTGGGCAAATGGGGAATGGACAAATGTTAAATTGTTGTCCTATGTTTACAACGAGTACAACCATCTGGTATCGTTGGAAATCAAGGAGTGGCATGATGGCGTATTTGAAAATATAGACCGCGCCGTTTATGAGCCAAATGAATTTGGGTATCCTATGGTGGTCACCTTTGAAACATGGAATGGGGAAGAATGGGAAAGTGGCACCTTGAAATCGGATGATTTGTTTGTTTTTGATGAAGACTATCTAAACAGGCAGAATATTGAATTATGTGGTGAAATGGATGTTAGGCGGATAGAAATCCATTACACAAATACTCCTATGCCAAACTTTACTGTGGGAGAACAAAGTGCAACCCAAGATTTTTGCACCCTCCACCCCAACCCCACCAACGCCCAAGTCACCATCACGGGTAAAGACCTCAAACAAGCCGAAGTGTTCAACACGCTTGGGCAGCGCGTGGCCACGGCAAAAGGCGAAGGCGAACAAATGACAGTGGACATCAGTGCCTTGCCTGCGGGCATTTACATGGTCAACGTCACCGACAAGGACGGACACAAGTGCGTGCGGAAGGTGGTGAAGGAATGAAGATTGGAGATTCCCAAAGGCAACACCATCCAAGCCTCCATTGAAGGACATTGGCTCTCTGTAACTTTCAACCAAAACATCGGAACGCTAACGATGGAATTGGAAAAGGTCTCAGGGCCTGTGATTTTCAACTATCCGACAGTGCCGACGCCAGACAGTTACCAGTTCTATCTAAACCAAACAGGGGATTACATCATCACCTTCACCCTCTCCAACGGAGATGAGTATTATGGTGAATTTACGGTAACGGATTAAATAATTCTATTCAAAAACTACAAATTTCAATTATTATCAAAACCTCAACATCATGAAAACCCGAAATTACTTTATCGCTGCATCAATCATGGTAGCGGCAATTGCATTGGCCATTGTTTCCTGCAAAAAAGAAACCGCCAACACGCTGAACCAAAAAGCCAACGAAACTCAGGCATTCGACTTTCGCCAAATCAATGACATGAACGCATATTTGGCAAACTTTAAAGCCAAAATGTTCGAGAGCAAAAGCGATGAAGCGTACAGCCTCAACGATGCAGCTTGGCATCTTGCTAGCTTGGCCAACCGTGAGTTCTGTAACGCCAGTATCAAATATGACAATGTACAGTTCGACACCGTTAAAATGAATGTCACCATTACTGACGGTACGGTTTTGTTGACGGACCTCGGCGCAGCCTATGAACAAATGTGTACCATAATCCGTCAGTTCAAAAGCGGATTCACACATGACAATCAGATTTTGTATTTCATCAATATGTTCATCAATGCCGATGGCAATGCCCGTATCGCATTAATGACGACTTATGCCACGCCAGTCAAAGACTTGGATGACCATCATTGGTATTTCCCTGACATTTTTGGATATGTCGACTCAGTGTGCCTTTATCATTTTGAGAGCAACACACAGTATCTCTGGAACGGATATGGCAAAACCGAACTTCAACGCATCCTCAATCTTTTTGAACACCATGATTATGGGCACGGGTCAACATACATCACGCCCACACGTTCTATCGTTTTTGAGCACCCGTATTGGACTGATCCGTATGGCTCTCCATTTAATTATAATTCTAGACTATGCGCAACATACTCTGCAAATTACATTCTTACCGAAGACGAAATGTGTTATTGCCTTGACTCATACCTTGGTTTAGGTTATGATTACATAGCAAATAACTATTATTGTGATTACGAACATCCAATAAGCTGGGCAATAACAGCTCATTCGACCGTGTTCTCCCATGACAACCTTACCACCTACTACCATAAAATGACAGTGCAATGCGGACAAATATACCAAAATGGCAGTGGTCCCGACCCATGGAATTAATAAAGCAAAAATCCTTTGCTTGACACAATTTTAGTTGTTATCTTTGCAATAAATTAGTAACAATTCAAACCATGAAAAAGTTCGTCTTCTTTATTGTTTTTGCCTTCGTTGCGGCAATGAGCCTTCACGCCCAAGACAACAATATGGGGTGCATTCCTTACCATCATATCAATTATGATTATTTCGTAATGGAAAATATGATGCAGCAACGCAATGGGGAGATCATCACCAATCTTTTCATTGCAGTGGACGACCCTGAGCACCCCTATCACCCGATTTACATTGGCGATATCATCCACAAAATGTCACCCACCTCGCTTCACTTTACCGATTCAATATTAATAGCTGACAGTTCTCACACATCATATTATCTATACGCTCAAAACCCTCTTGGCGAAGGCAATATCAAGGCCAACTTCGAATACGATGAAAATCGCGACAGCACTTACCTTCGCATCACGCAT